>JANWYV010000019.1 GCA_025055075.1 Blastocatellia bacterium | reverse complement strand
CGAGCAGGTAGCGATGTCAGGCAACACGAGCGCCGTTTTCTCTCCCGACTCATCGCTGTGGCGAATGTCAAACGTCGTGTAACCGACGGGATCGAGGAACGAATATTCCAGGCTCTGAATGAACGAGCGCGGCGGCTTCTCTCGCTCGATGCGGAGAAGGAAGGTCTCCAGTTCAGATGCGCTTCCTTCGACTTCGATGAAGACGCCTTGGACGGAATTCAAAACCCAGCCGGGGAGCCCCATTTCTGTCGCCAGCCGATAGACGAAGGGGCGAAAGCCAACGCCTTGCACCGCGCCTCGAATGCTGATGCGCAGTCGCTTGGTCATACCCCTCTCACGATGAGTTACACGAACGGCGGAAAAAGTCCGGAGTTATCCGCCGTGTCCCGGAGCTTCGGGGACCGCTGATTTTCGCCGTGTCATCGCTTCCAGCCAGGCGCACCAGTCGGGGATGCCGGCCCCCGTCGTGCAGGAAGTCTCGAACACCTTCAGCGCCGGATTAATCTGCAACGCGTGTTGCTTGAGCGCATCGAGTCGGCAGTTGAGATAGGGGAGCAGATCAATCTTGTTGATCACCAGCACCTCCGCCTGTCGGAACATGGCCGGATATTTGAGTGGTTTATCATCGCCTTCGGTTGTGCTGATGATAACGACCTTCATGGCTTCGCCCAGATCATAGTTCGCCGGACACACGAGGTTGCCGACGTTCTCGATGATCAACAGGTCCAAATGAGCGAGATCAAGCTTGGCCATTGCTTCCGCAACCAAGTGGGCGTCAAGATGACACCCGCCTTGCGTGACGATTTGAACGACGGGCACGCGATAACGAGCGATGCGTTCCGCATCGAGGCTGGTGTGGACATCGCCTTCGATGACGGCGATCCGCAGTTTTCCGTTCAGGTGTTCGAGCGTCCGCTCGATGAGACTCGTCTTGCCGGAACCGGGCGAGCTGACCATGTTGAGGGCTAAGATGCCATGCTCGGCCAGCCGCGCTCGATTCTGCCGGGCAATCTCATCGTTCTTTTCCAGAATCTTTCGCTCGATGGTGATCACGGACATCCCTCTTCTTCCACCTCCAGTTCTATCACATCCAGCTCGTTGCCGGAAATGAGTTCGACATTAGGGCTATCGCAGTTCGGACAGATGAAGGCGTACTGCTCGACCTCAAAGTCGCAGCGACAGTCGGTGCAGCGGCTCATGACAGGCACATGCTCGATCTGCAGTTCGGCTCCCTGCGCAACGGTTCCTTCGCTCGCCACCTCGAAGCAAAAGCGCAGCGATTCCGGGATCACACCAGCCAGCTCGCCGATCCTCAGGCGCACGACCTTCACCCGCGCTCTGCCATTCGCGGGCGCATACTGCGCGATCATCTCCAGAAGACTCCTCGCGATGGACATCTCATGCATGACGGCTCTACTTGTCCTCTTCCCTGAGGATATAGGCGGGCAACTTCCCGTAACTCATCAGGAAGACCATGACGATGGATCCGAGGATGACGATCGAGATGACCACCCACTCGCCCAGGCTCAGCCGTTGTCCCGTTACCTGGTGGACAAAGGTTGAGGAGGTGAGCAATCCCCACACGGGCAGCATGATCACGGTGACCATCCAGGCAATCCATTTTGGCAAGTAGACCTTTCTTTCTTTGACCATGATTCATTTTTGACTGCGTCGGACGAACGGGCATGCTTATGCCTTAAGCATACCATCAACGAGGCTCAACTGACAGCCCCTAAGAGGCCGCCGACAGCAGGCGGGCGATTTCCGCCGCGACGCGCGGCACCGCTCGCGCCACCGGCTCGGACAGTCCGGGCTCGACGCTCTCCGGCACGCGCGCGACCTGACAAACGATCACGCGAACGTCAATGCCGACAGCTTTCAATTCTTTCGCCAGATTCGATGATGGAACCTGGTGAAGTGAGAAGTCATCGCTTTTCTCCGCTGGCAGGTCGTCGAGCGATAGCTCGAAGATTTCTCCAGGCGTTCGTCCCTTGTCCACCGCGTCAATGAGAATGATCTGTCGGGGTCGTTCCGAGCTGAGGCAGAGCGTGAAAAGGAGCTTGCGCGCGCTCGTGCCGACGTCCATCACGTAAACTTCGTCAGGCAGCCGATAGTGCTTTTGAAGATACTCAGCCACCTCACAGCCGAAGCCGTCGTCGCCAAAGAGTCGGTTCCCACAGCCGAGCACCAGCACTGGCTTGGTGCAGAATTCCGGAAGAAAGCTGCTGTCTTTCACCAGCGCATCTCACCCGAACAAGTACCCAGGGAGCGCACGCTTCCAGCGTACTCTGTTAGCGGTGACTATCCATAGCGCCGGACAGAGTCGCCTCTGCAAGCCCGGCGCGCAGATGCGCACGCTCCCGGCGATGAAAGTACGCATTAAGCAGTTTTCAACGTCCCTTACCCACCGGCGCGCAAGATGCGTGCGCTCCCAGGGATGAAAGCGCTCACCTCAATTGGCCAGCGAATCAACTAAGCGCCCCTGGTGATCGTAGATGTCAATCTTGACTGCGAGCGTGCCGTCGAACTTGTGCGTGGCGCAGGAGAGGCACGGATCGTAGGCGCGAATGGCCATCTCCACGCGATTGAGGAGGCCCTGATCGTACTTCCCGTCCTTGATGAGCGACTTCGCCGCTTGTTTCACCGACATGTTGATGGGCGCGTTGTTGTGGGTCGTGCCGACGATCAAATTGACGTTGGTCAGCATGCCGTTCTCATCGGTCGTGTAGTCGTGGATCAACGAGCCCCGAGGGGCTTCCACGCAGCCGACGCCACGGGCCGCGCGCGGTTCGACTTTCTTGCGCGTCTCCACGCTCGTGATCTCCGGATCATCGAGCAAGCGAATGGCGTTTTCGGCGTTGTAGAGCAGTTCGATCAGCCGCGCCCAATGATAGAGCAGCGTCAGTTGCGCCGGACGACCGAAGTTCTTGCGGAACTCTTCGAGTTCGGCTTGAGCGAGCGGCGTGTCAATGTAGTCACACACGTTGATGCGAGCCAGCGTGTTCACGCGATAGATGCCGCTCGGATGATCGAGGTCCATCGAGAAGGCGCCCGCGCGCTTGTCGTAGGGGAACTTCAAGTAGCTCCACGGCTCGATGTGCTCCGCGATATAGTCGGTGTAGCGCTCGTAAGGGAACTCGACATACGAACCATCCTTCGACATCAGGCGGAGCTTGCCGTCGTAGAGATTGAGCGCCCCATCATCGGTCACTGTACCGAGAAAGCCGGTCTCGATGACGCCCAACGATTTCACCGTATCGAGATACTGCGGGAAGACGTTCTCCTTGGCAAATTTGATGGAGAACTTGGCCAGTTCCAGGGCTTCCTCGGCCATCTTTCTGACCTGATCGCGTTCAGCCGGCAGCAGCGGTTTGCTGAATCCTCCCGGCACAGAAGCATCGGGATGAATCGCCTTGCCCGCGATGATCTCCAGCATCTTGGCGCAGAGATGGCGCACGCGCACGACTTGTCGGGCCACATCGGGCATCTTGCCGATGATGCCGATGACATTGCGCACCGTGTGGTCAGCGTCTGGTCCTATCACGAAGTCCGCTCCGGCGAGAAAATAGAAGTGCAGGATGTGCTCCTCCATGTAGGCAATGCTGTTGCAGAGTTCGCGGAGCTTTCGTCCGGCCGGCGGCGGCTCGACGCCGAAGACGGCATCGGCGGCCTTGCTCGCGGCCAGATGATGCGACCAGGGGCAGACGCCGCAGATGCGCGTCACAATGCGCGGCATTTCCTCGACAGGTCTTCCGATGCAGAACTTCTCAAAACCGCGCAATTCGATGACGTTCACCCGCGTATCCGCCACGTTGCCGGTGTCGTCCAGTTGAATCGTGACCTTCGCGTGACCTTCAATGCGAGAGACAGGTTGAATGACGAGTGTTTTCATACGGGCCTCCCTCCTTTCGGTGTGGGCCGCAAGCGACCCTGCGCGCCAGCATAGCGATTGAATGTGGCCGCTCGATCGGGAATTTGCTTGGCATCCAGACCAATCGAAGCGAGTGCGCCCATCATATCCACCATGGGATTGGCCGTATCTGAGAGCGGACCAAAACAGCCGCGGCACGGCATGTAGGCGCGGATGCAGCGCGGCACTCCCTCTTTTCCTCCGCAGCCGGCTTTGGTGGCCGGACCGAGACAGAGATACCCCTGCTCCATGATGCAGCGCACGGTATTGAGCGGCTCGCCCGGTGTGAACTCAATCGGCTCCAGCGGCCGCTTCAGTGCGGAGACGGCTTTCTTCTCCCGAATGAGCGGGCATTCATCGCACACGCTCTTGCCCGACAGCGCGAAGGGCTTCCCCTCGAGCAGCGCCGTCAGCGCTTCGACGAATAGCTCCGGGGTCGTCGGACAGCCCGGAAGCTTGATGTCCACGGGAACAACCTCATGAACAGCGTACACCCGGTCAGTGAGCGGTGGAATCTGTTCGCTGGGGATGCCATCGGGATCCGTTGAGACAGACTCCCGATAGACCTTCTCGTAGAGCTCTTGCACGGTGTAAAGATTCGCCAGCGCTGGCACCCCGCCGTAGCAGGCGCAGGAGCCCATCGCGATCAGGGTCTTACACTTTCGGCGCATCTCTTGAGCGAGGCGTTTGTTCTCCTCGTTCCGGATGCCGCCAGTGATGATCCCTATGTCCGCCTCAGGGATCTCCGGCTCGGCCCCCTCGCCGGTTTGACCGTAGATCTTGTGATCCATGAGGACGGGCATGTGAACGATCTCAAGCTGAGGCAGAATATCGAGCAGTGGCTCGCCAACATCGAGGATCGTGACTTCGCATCCCCCGCAGATGGCGAACCACTCTTGAGCGAG
>JANWYV010000018.1 GCA_025055075.1 Blastocatellia bacterium | reverse complement strand
AGCATGCGCGGATCCCCACGGAGATCGGCCCTATAGGCGAAGCACAATTCGTACGTCATCGCCGGATGCAGGAGCACAAGCTGTCCAATCCCGGAGAAGCGAACGCCCTCATGCCGCACGAACTGGAGGCGGAGTGCCCGCTCTCCTTCGTGGGAATCTCCGCGAACGATCGTCGCGACGACGCCCTCGTCGCTCTCGATCCGCCAATCGAAATCGCGATCGAAGAGGTCCGATCCTCGAATGCTTCCGAGCAATGGCGGTGGAGGATCGGCGACTCGCTCCTTGAACAAAGCGTGCTCGAACCCGCCGTTCCAAACGAGCCCCTGGCCGGCAACAGCATAAATGCGCTCTCCCACCGCGCGCCACAAGGCATGCGCCCGTTCGGTCTCTCCGAGCGAGATTCCCCGCGAGATCAAGGCGCGCGCCAACCAGAGCTTCGTCTCCTCGTCATCGTCCCACGCGAGATCGCGCCAGAGCGCGAGCGCCGACGCGAGTTCGCCACGCGCAAGCAGGAATGCGCACAAGCGCGCGCGCACGCTCGCCGTCGCTGCCAGACGATCGAGTCGCTGGAGCGACTCCACATCTTGCAGCAGCTCGGCGATATTGGGGACAGCCTCCGGATTCGCGCGAGCAGCGCGGGCGAAGACTTCGATCGCGCGCTCGCGCTCTCCGTGCTTGAGCAAGAAGTTCGCATAGAGCCACTGGGGGAGGAAATACTCGGGCGCGCAGGCGATGGCTCGACGATAGGCGGCGTCCGCCCGCGCGCGATCCCCAACGGCTTCGTATCCTTGACCGAGATGCATCCAACTTCGGAAGTCGAAGGGTTGCTCATGTACGGCCCTCTGCAAATGGCCGAGGGCCCGCTGAGGATCGAACGCCAGGGGATCGTAGAGATAATGCACGCCTAATCGCGCGCGCACGCCGGAAGGAATGATGGGGATTGCCGAGAGCGCAGCGTCGACGTCTTCGACGCGGAGACTGTGCGTTCCGATCAGAAGCGCCCGAGCGTGAGGATATCCCCAAAAAAGGAGCAGTCCGCCGAGCGCCGCTCCGATCCCTACAATCAGCCGAATCCCGCGATGTCGAATGACGAACGAGCCGTCTCGAACGTCCGCTTCCGCCATGTCCGTTCTCACGCGAGCCGGTACGCGAACTCGATCTTCCGCTTCCGCGCGACGTCGCGCCAGAATCTAAGAGAGATCCGCTCCCTCTACGATCGCCTTCGGATTCTCGATGAACAACGCGCGCGCGACGGCCTCTCCGTAGGCTCGAACGATATGCTCCCAAGCGCGTCGCAACTTGGGCGGGCGCGTGCGAAGGCTATGCGCATCGGATGCGATGACGTGCGCCCACCCCGCCTCGATCCAGCGCTGAGCGACTCGTTGCGCCTCGCGTCCATAATCCCCGAGAAGAGAGGGGGCGTCCACTTGAACGTAGCATCCTTGCGCCACGAAGTGACGCAATCGCTCGGGCCGATGCCGCAGTGCGGCGTTTCGCTCAGGATGCGCGAGGATCGGTCGAACCCCAGCCGTCAGCAGCTCGAAGAAGAGCCGGTCGGCGCCCGAAGGAACGACCTCGGACGGAAATTCCAAGAGCACATACGATGTGCCGTTCAGAAGAAGCGCCCGATCTCCATCTACCGCCGAACGCATCACGCGGTCGGCCCACGCCCTCAGTTCGGGGACGATCCGCACCTCCGCGCCCGGGAGGACGCGCAAGCGCCCCTGGAGCGCTCGGTTCAACTGTGCGACGCCCTCTTGAATCTGCTCCGGCGCGGGATTCGGAGAACGTCCCCAAAAGACATGGGGCGTGGTCACAGCGAGCGTGACCCCTTCTTCCGCAAGCCGAACGCCGAGCGCGATGGCTTCTTCCCACGTCCTCGGCCCATCGTCCACGCCGGGCAGAAGATGGCAATGCAGATCAATCACGACGCGCCTTCCGAAGACGAACGGTCGTCGGCGATCGTCGGAGGCGTTCCCGCGCGTTCCTCGCGCTCTTCCGCCTCGCGATCGCTCGCGTAGTAGTAGCGGTAGTAGTACGAGTATCCGTCCTGAGTCACGTCCACGCGATTGAGAACGACGCCGAAAATGCGCGCGTTCACATCCAGGAGTGCCTGATGCGCACGATGCACCAACTCGCGCGGCGTCTCTCCGCAGCGAATGATGAGGATGACGCCATCCACCAGCGCCGAGAGCACGAGCGCATCGGGCGTGGAAGCCGGGGGCGAATCCACCAATATGAAGTCGTAGCGCTCGCTCACCTGCGCGAGCAACTCCCGCATCTTGGCCGATCCCAGGAGTTCCGAGGGATTCGGTGGGATCGCGCCGGCGGGGATCACGAAGAGATTCTCCGCCGGTTGATGAAGGATAACGGCATCCACCTCGAGCGGACGCGTCAGATAGGCCGAGAGCCCCGGATGATTCTTCACGTTCAGGGCTTTGTGAAGCCCGGGCTTGCGCAAGTCGCCATCGATGAGAAGGACGCGCGCGCCCATTTGCGCGAGCGAGATCGCCGTGTTGACGGCGGTCGTCGTCTTCCCTTCGCCCGGACTACTTGAGGTGAATAGGATCGTGCGCGGCGGATGTTCGGCATGCGAGAGCAAAACCGAGGTGCGCAATGTGCGGAAGGCCTCGGCGAAGCTCGACCGCTGCCGCTGACTGATGAGGACCGGGCGCTCCTCCTCCTTCGCTCGATGGAGGCGCGGCAAAGTGGCCCATCGCTTCCGCTCCAAGCTCTCCAACGCCGGCACTAATCCGAGCACCGGCAGGCCGAGCAGGCGATCCACGTCCTCGGCAGATTTGACCGTGTTGTCCAAATACTCGACGAAGAGGGCGAGGCCAACGCCGAGGATGAGTCCGACGAGCACGCTGAGTCCGATGTTGAAGAGCTTGCGGGGCCGCGCTGGGCGCAAGGGAATCTCGGCTTTATCGAGAATTTGAACGTTGGTGGTCGTCAACGTCGAGAGCAACTTCACGTCGTTGAGTTTCTCGAGCAAGCCCTCATAAAGTTGCGTCGTCACCTCCACCTCGCGCTTGCGCAAGCTCAATTCGATGGCTCGCTCGTTCTGACGGAGCGTCTCGGCCCGCTGCCGCTCTAAGGCCGCACGAAGATCGCTCTCCCGTCGCACGGCCGCTTTGTATTCGGCCTCAATGTTGGCCAAAATACGCCGCTTGGCTAGCACGAGTTGGCGTTCGACTTCGGCGATCTGCTCGCGCACGCGAGCGACGCGCGGATGCGTCGGTTGATATTCGACATTGAGCTGCGCCAACTCTTGCCGCAGCTCGGCCAAGCGAGCGTTCAATGCCTGAATCTGCGGATCGGCCAATACCGGAGGCAAGGCATCCACTTCGCCTTCGCGACTCAGCCGATAGAGCGTCTCGGCCCGAATGCGATCGGTCTCGGCCTCGATCAAGCGCCGATTCAAATCGGCCAATCGCTCGACCGTGATCGTCTGATTCTCGCTGAGCTGCACAATTTCGTTCTCTCGGCTATAGCGAACCAACTCCTCTTGCGCCTTCTCGGCGCGATCGCGCAAAAGGGCCAATTGCTCCTGCAACCACTCGGTCGCCTTGCGGGTCGAATCCGAGCGCGCCTCGAGCATGTACTCGCCGTACTGGGTGAACAACTCATTGACGGCGCGCGCCGCCAACTGCGGATCGTGCGCGCTGTAGGTGACGGCCACCACGCGCGTATTGCGCACGAGTTCGACCTTGAGATTCGCCAGGAAGCGATCAATGAGCAACACGCGCCGCCGATCCGGATCCGCGACGCGCGTCGTGATGTCGGCGAACTCCGGATGTCGCTCCAAATGGAGCGCCTCGATGACGCGCCGCGCCAGCTCGCGACTCCGCAAGACGTTCTGCTGCGTCTCCAGATACTGCGCGTCGTTGGAGGAGAGATCAGCGCTGGTCTCCCTCTCCCGCGTCACCCGCAGGGGCAATTGCGGATTGATGATGATCCGCCCCGTGGCCTCGTAGATGACCGGCAATTGATACATGCGGATCGTCACGATGGTGACGACCACCAACAGGACGCTCAACACGATCCATCGCCGCTTTTTGATCACCCGCCAATAGTCGAGCAAATGGACATCGCGCTCCCTTCCCTCCTCCTCGCGAAAGACGCTCGCCGGATAGAACTTCATCACAGGCCCTGACGCTGCCCCGGGAGCCTGCAGCGACGACCGCTCCGGGGGCGTCGCTGGAAGAGAAGGCTTCTCGTTGGACTCAGCCATACGAATCTCCTCCCCACTTCATCGTAAGAGCCAGATCAGCTGCGAAGCCGCTCCCAAGCTGAACGCGTTCAACATCGCCATCCCCACGTTGCGCATCGAGGAGGAAGGCACGAAGACGATGTCGTTGGGCTCAAGCGGCACGTCCTTCACCTGGTCGCGCTCCACCTTATCTAAGTCCACAACGATCTCCACCCGCTCGCCTCGTCCCGGCACGTGTCGCAGGATTGTCACCTTGTTCTTCTGAGAATGCGGACGCAGACCGCCAGCGAGCGCGATCGCCTTGGTGAGCGTCATATCGCCGCGAATCCGAAAGGCGTTGGGGCTGACGACGTTCCCCGTCACGAAGATCTGATCGGCCTCGGGCACGCTCACGATGTCTCCCGGATAGACGCGCGTGTTGACCAAGTCCCACTGTCCGCTCAGTAGCTGTCGGAGGTCCACGATCTCCAATTGCGGTTCCACTTCATTCTCGCTCGAAGGGCGCTCCGCTTCTGCCGATCGCACGGGCCGCTTCCCCGTGCGGATGATGTGCACCATATTGCCCGCATTTTCAGTCACCCCTCCGGCCGCCGCTAAGAGATTCAGCAGGCGCATGCCGCGCACGACCTCATACCGATCCGGCTTGCGGACCGCGCCGATCACAGCCACAAATCGGCTGCGCGACTCTTTCACGCGAACGACCACCTGGGGATTCTTGAATAAGGCCATGAGCTTCTCGCGAATGATCTCGGCCAGTTGATGCTCCGTATATCCCGCGGCTTTGATCGGCTCCGGAAAGGGGAGGATGCGAATGTATCCTTTGAGGGAGACGCGCACCTCGCCGCTCAGATCCGGTTGCTCGAAGACGCGAATCTCCAACACGTCTTCGGGGCCAATGACATATTCCTCCTCCTCATCGGGCCACGAGAGCATCGGCGGCGCCCCTTGCTGCCCTTCTTGGACAGCAGGAGCTGGTGGGCGCGCGCTCGGCGCCTGCGTTCCCTCCACCAGAACGCTCCCACAAAGTCCGAAAATAATCGCGAGGTTCAAAATCCCCATAACCCCCTCTCCCTTTGCTTCACGCCGTGCCGGGACGCCCCGGCTCGCGTTCAAAACCCACACCGGTTAGTGGCGATCTCCCGCCCGACTTGCGTCACGACTTCGACGACGCCTCCAGCCGCCAGATCAGCGGGCGTCGCCGCAAAGAGGGCCTGGTAGTGGCCGAGGAAAGGTCCATCAGCCCCTGTGACGACATTCATCACTGTCAGGCTAGGAAGCCGATTCCGAAACAGCACGCGGACGATCACAGGTGCTCCTCCAATCGGCGTCGTGCCCAAGGCGACTCGCCCGACGACCCGAAGCCCATAACCAAACAGCTTCTCTGCCCGACACTGAATCACCAGTGGGGGGCGCTCGGTCACGTCCGGCACAAGCATCGGTCCCGGCGAATATCCCACGCGCGCGCGCTCGTCCCGCTGTAAAAGCGGCAACATAGCGAGCCCCGCGACCATTTCTGGCGCGATGGCACGAAGCGTCTCACTGGACCGAGAGCGCTCATCCACCGGGCGAACGAACAGCCTCTCCTCGCGCACGAAGAGCGAATAAATCGCTGCTCCCTTCGATGTCCCTTGACCATGTCGCGGACTCAAGCGAAGGGAACGATCCGGCCCTTCGACTTCGATCTCGTCTTGACTTCGGATCGTCGCCTCACCGTAGAGCACACGCACGCGTACGCGCGAGCGCTCGCGCGCGATCCGCACTCGACTGGTCGGGCCGATGAAGATTACTCCCCGGCTGTCGCGCAACCGCACAAAGGCCATGCTCGATGTCGTCTCAATATCGCTCCCGTCCACGACGGCGCTTCCCCAAAAGATCGGAACGCCATTGAGCCGCACAAGACCATCCCCGACGATGATCACCTCACCCAGGATTGCGCGCGCGGGGGGATTTTCTCCCTTCAATGCCAAAGGATGCGGTCCGCGACTCTCGGCCACCGATTCATCGGCCATCTCCGCCGACCCACGGCTTGTCCACGCTCCAACCATGAGGACGAGCACGGCGCACCCGATTCCCCATCTCACCACTCGATGTCCGCAGCCCCTACTCCTCATCCATTCGCTCCTTCACGAGAACGTTCGCGCGTCGCATGGGCCTGTCCGCTCGCACGGGCCCTTCAGCGCTCCACTCATCGCCATAGGAGACGCTCGTGGGATGCGCCAGCACGCCATCGCCCAAGACCAACGAGGCCGCCTCCATCTCCTTTCGCCGCTCGCATATGCTCCTGACTCCATTGGCCCGTATTGTAGGTTTCGCCCCTCGCAATGTCAAGGAGATTTTGGACGCGACGCGCTTGTTTTGTCGAATCCAGCGCATGACCTCTTTGGAGATTCACCACTTTCGAACTAAATCCCGAAATTGCCGAGTCTTACGATAGATCGAGACCCCTCCTGACTCCCTCCACGACGCGAATCCGTTTTTCTCAGTTAGCGCACAGCGTTGATGTGAAGTCTGAAATCGCGAGGGACTCGATCCGCCGGGATGAGCTTGTGGATGCTCTCGACCGGTGCTACACTGACCAGGCGATGAGACGGGTTCGGCATCGCATTCGCGCGTCGTCCTGCGCGAGCGGGAGCGACCGACCTCAGACTGTTGAGGCTGCGCAGAGGCGCCTTCGTATCGCGCTCAGCTTCCTCCTGATCCTGTGGGCCGCCGCTGGTGGCGCGATGAAGCGTTCGGCTCACTTACCCATTCCGTCGGCTTTTGCTCAATCGAAGCGACCGCAATATGTCCCCACTCACCTGATCGTCGGCTTCCGTCCGGGCGTGCCGCTTCCGTCCGAAGCTACAGTCGCCGCCGAGAAGCAGCCGGAAGGGATCTTTCGAGACCTCGTCAGGATGGCTGGGCTCCGCGAGATCGTGCGCCTGAGTCCCGCGCTCCCTCTCCCCCGCGATCGCCAGAGGGCGAGTCAAGTGCTGGCGCGACGAGCGCCGCGCTCGCTCTCGGAGGCCGCACTCCTTCTGGAACGCTTTGGCTTAGACCGTCTGATGCTGCTCAAGTTCGACCACCCCGTTGATCCTCCGCGATTGGCGGAGACGCTCATGCGCCGGTATCCGACGGCGATCGAATTCGCCGAACCCGATATCGTGCTCCGTCCCCAAATCGTGCCCAACGATCCGCTCTTCGGCCTTCAATGGTATCTTCGCGACCGCAACGTCTTCTTGGAGCGACGCGCGGATATCGGGGCCCCAGAGGCGTGGGACATCACGACGGGCAACCCGAACGTGGTCATCGCCGTCATCGACACTGGCATTGACGCCACGCATCCCGATCTCGCGCGGAAGCTGTTTGTCAATCCCGGAGAGATCCCTAACAACGGCGTGGACGATGATCGCAACGGCTTCGTGGACGACGTCTCCGGATGGGACTTCATCCGCCGAGATAATGAGCCCGACGATGAGAATGGACACGGGACGTGGATGTGCAGCCTGGCAGCCGCCGAGACCAACAATGCCCTGGATATCGCCGGCGTCAGTTGGGGCAGTCGCCTCCTTCCGTTGAAAGCAGGAGACGAACGAGGGAATTTTCCGACGTCCGCGATCATCCAAGCCGTGAACTACGCTGTGACGATGGCTCCCTTTGGCGTGCGCGTCCTCAACATGAGCTTCGGCGGACCGGGAACGAGCCTTGGACTCGAACGCGCGTTGAGCGCGGCCAACGACGCAGGCCTTATTGCCCTTGCTGCGGCTGGAAACGATGGGCAAAACAACGACGTCGCCTCCTATCTCCCTTCGTATCTCACGACGCGGCTTGACAACGTCGTCGCCGTGGCGGCCACGGATCGGTTCAATCAGCTCGCTTCTTTTTCTAACTACGGGCGGGTGAACGTGGACATCGGGGCACCGGGCGTAGCGATCCTTGGCCTCACGACGCGGAATCTTTCGGCGGAGCTGGGACGCAGCAGTGGCACCATCACTGGGAATGGGACCTCTCAAGCGACGGCCATCGTGAGCGGTATCGCCGCGTTGATCTACTCGGCTTATCCCGAAAGTGCGCCGATTCAGGTGAAAGTCCGCCTTCTGGCCAACGTCGATCGGATCCCAGAGCTGGCCGGGAAACTCGTCTCCGGTGGACGAGTGAATGCCTTTCGCGCCCTCGATCGAGATGAGGTCCCACCAGCCCCGATTACCGATTTGCGTCTCATGAGCGGTGCCGCTTCACTCGCGCTCACTTGGACGGCGACCGGAGATGACGATCGCGTGGGGCAGGCCGCTTTCTACGATATTCGTTACAGCGTGTCGCCAATCACGACGAGCACGTTGCGCTTCGCCACTCGGGTCAAAGATCCACCGCGTCCGCAACCGGCGGGGACGATCGAAACCTGGACGCTTCCCCTGGACCTCCCACGGCGCACGTATTATTTCCTGATCCGCGTCTTCGACAATGCCGGGAATGTAGCCGAGTCGAACCAGGTCGAGATCACCATTCCCTGAAGCCTTGGAATCGCGGGGAATAAATGGCGCGCTCGAGTGTGTTCTCTCAGTGAGCGAGCAGCGATGACGCTTGCGCCGAGCGTCCGAGAGCGCTCTCGCGGCGAGGGTTGACGATGATTCGGCGATGGCGAGCGCAGAATCACGCCGAGCGCGAATTCGAGCGCCAAGCCCTGGAATATTTGGAGGGACTGTACAACTTCGCCATGGCGCTCACGCGAGACCGAACGGAGGCGGAGGATTTGGTGCAGGAGACGTATCTTCGCGCGTTTCGTGGTGCGGCCCAGAGATTGCCGACCGGCGATGTCAAGGCTTGGCTCTTCACGATCATGCGGAACATCTGGATCAACGACCAGCGGCGAAAGCGGCGACAGCAGGATACCGAGGAACTGGACGTTAAAGAGGAGGATGAGGGAATGAGGGGGCGCCCTCTCGCCGACGAACGACATCGTCCGGATGTCATGCACGAACAACGTTCCCTCGGACAGGAGATTCGCCACGCTATTGAGAGTCTGCCCGCCGTCTATCGCGAGGTCATCGTCTTGCGATTCCTGGAGGGATTCAGCTACAGCCAGATCGCCGCAATCATCGGCTGTCCGGCAGGGACGGTCATGTCGCGCATCAGTCGCGCTCGCGCCGAGTTGCGGAAACGATTGAATCATCACGTGGTGGGCACTGTGAATGTGCCGAAAGAAGAGGGGCATACGGCGAGTAAGAGGATTCGCGGAGCAGGAGAGGCCTATGAGTGAACACATCGTCCATCTGATCGAGCTGTATCTGGACGAGGAGTTGGAAGGCGAAGAGCGCCAGCGATTCGAGGAGCACGTCGCCCAATGCGCAGAATGCCGCGTGCGCTTGGAGCGCGAGCAGCGCTTCATGGCCCTGCTCGCGCACGCGCGGCCGCTCTACACCGTGCCCGAGGGAGTCCGCAGGCACATCGAGCAGTTGTGGGCGCGCCCATCCGGATCCCGCATGCGCGTCTTCGCATGGGCGCTCGGCGTAGTCGCCGTGGTCCTGGCGGTGTTTGTCTTCCGGGCCTACGTCTACGATAGCGTCCGTCGCTCATGGGCTGATCCCGGGAACCGCCGTTCGGAATTTGCCCTTTTGGCCGTGGACACGCACCAACGCTGGGTGCGCGGACAACTCCCGCTTGAGATTCTCAGTCAGTCCCCTGAAGAGATCTCGGCCTGGTTCGCTGATAAGGTCCCCTTCAACCTGAAGCTCCCGAGCTTTCGCGAACTCCCCGGCCAGCCGAAGCCCTATCAACTGGAAGGCGCGCGCTTGGTAGGATTCAAAAATGACTACGCAGCCTATATCACCTACCGCATGCGCAATCGCCCGATCTCGCTATTGGTCACCTCGGAGACGGTCGCCCGTCCTTCTGGGGGCGAAGAGATTCGCTCCCAGGGCCTAGTCTTCCATTTCGAGGAGATCAACGGATGGAAAGTCCTCTCTTGGTCAGATCGCGGCCTGACCTACGCCTTGGTCTCCGACTTTGAGGAGCGAGGCCAAGCCTCCTGTATGGTCTGCCATCCGAGCGCCAGCGAACAGCATAAGCTCGAAGGCCTGCGGCGATGAGTCCCCGGCTTACGCGCTTTCGGCGTGATCCTCGCGGAAGCCTTCGCCCGAAGTCCCGGCCTTCTGGGTGAGCCGCTGAAGGAAGCGCGCCAACTCCACTGGCGCGCGCACGTGCGTGCCCTCGCCGATCTTCTCCCGCTCATCATACGCTTCGATGGCGAAGGTGACCGTACGCTCATCCACCGCGATGACTTCCGCGCGGGCCGTCACCCTCATCCCCGTCGGCGTTGCCGCCAGATGCCGCACCGATACGGAGACGCCAACCGAAATCCATCCGCTCGGGAGATAGGGCTGGATCGCCTCGGCCGCCGCGATCTCCATTAGGTAGATCATCATCGGCGTCGCGAAGGCCTCCGGGAGGCGAGCATCCAGGCGCGCGATCGTTAACTCCCGCGTCACTGTCCACGTCTTAGTCCCCGAAGCGCCGAGCGGAATGTTCATACTCGAACCTCCTCGACTTCGTCCGTCGTTTCAAACCGTCACATTATACTCGGCCTCGCATTGACACGCCTGTCCATCGTGCTATGCTAGAGAGGGAATTCATCCGAACCGAGGGAGTAGGGAGCATGTCGGAGTACAAAGTCGGACGTCCTGTTGGACTCATCGAGACGATCTTCGAGGACTTCCTCGCCCGTGTTGAAGAGAAGCTGGCCGATTCGCGACTCGATCGCAATGAGATCGTGCGCGATTTGCTCTATGAGCTCTACTTGGCCGAAGCTCCGAACTTCCAGAAGCTCGGCGATTACACATTTCCAATCGCCGCACGCGCGATGATCGCGTGTTTCGATCCGCGGAACGTGACATTAGAGGCCGAGGGGAGTCCGGACGTAGACCAGCAGAAGTACGCCGAGCGGAAGCCGCTCATCTGGTTCTGGCAGGTGTTCGACAGCTCGCCATTGGGACTGAATGCGCACGTGGGACAACGCTTGCGCCGCATCCTCGCGCCGTACATCTTCGCGCGCGTCGGAGCGAATTTCGTGTGTCATCGTGGGCTGCGATGGCGCTATGGTTATCAGATCGCGATCGGCGAGAACGTCACGATCGAGAACGATGTGACTTTGGACGATCGCGGCACCATCGAGATCGGGGATGACGTGCACATCGAGAATGGGGCGCATATCGCCGCTTCCGCTGTTGGAGCGACGAGCCTCGGGCGAGGGGTTCGGATCGGCGCGCGGGCGATCGTATTGGCCGGAGCCCGCGTCCCCGAAGGGACGACGGTTCCACCAGCAAGCATCGTAGGACCGTGAGCGAAATGGACCGACTGAGGATCGTGACACGAGTGTGGTATGGAATTGTGGGAGTGAGCCTGGTCCTCTCGCTCCCAAGAGGAAGCGCTCTATGGATTGAGGCCCGCGATCATGCACCACGGGGGCATTCATCCCAAGCGTCTTCGACGCCGTCCTCCCAAAAACCCCCAACGCCTTCCAGTGCGGAGGCTCAACGTTCGCAGGAGAAGAGAGAGCCGGAATCGGCTTCTCGCGATCCACTCACGGATCCGGAGCAAGAGCTTCTAGACCGCGCGGCGATCGAACATCGAAAGGCCGAGCATCGCCGCGCTGTCGAGGCATCGGAGCAGCTCCTGAAGCGAGCGCGGGAGTTGAGCGAACAATGGGAGAAACGCCATCACTCCCGACGCTCGGAGGAGTTATTGCAAGAGATCGAACGTTTCGCCCGTCGCATTCGCTCCATCAGCGGGGCTGGCGATCTGTCTCCCCGGGAGCCGTTGCCCGAAGATCCGGCGCGCGCGCTCGCACGATTGCGCGAATCGGCCGAACGGTTGCACGACGCGGTGAAAGCGCTCACGGCATATGTCATTTCGGTCGAAGTCATGGAGCGTGCGGATGAGATCGTGCGGCTAGCCCGCTACTTGCGCCAGCATGCGCGCACGGATCGGGGGACGTGAGATGCGCATAGGGAGTGCGCTCATCCTCATGGCGCTTGCGTTCAGCTCGGCGAGAGCGCAACGTCCCGAGCAAGAGCCCGTCATTCGCTTGGAAGCTCCACTGGTACTGATGAACGTCACGGTGACGGGGGGCGACGGTCGCTATGTCTCCAGACTGAGCGAGCGCGACTTCACGATCCTCGAAGATGGGCGCCCGCAGCCGATCGCGCACTTCAGTGCCGAGGAGACGCCCTTCGCCGTAGCCATTCTGCTGGACGTCAGCGGGAGTATGGAGCGCATGCTGCGGATCGCCCGAGCGGCAGCGCGCAGCTTCGTTCAAGGTCTGCGCGAGAACGACGTCTTCGCCCTCTATGCCTTCGCCACTCAATTCGCGCAGATTCAACCCTTCGGCGCGTATCCTGAGATCGAGCCAGAAATTTGGAGCCTGAAGGCCGAGGGGTATACGGCGCTCTACGACTGCTTGGTGCGCGCCGCTCGTGACTTGGCCGAACGTCCGGAGAAGCGACGCGCCATCCTGCTGCTCTCCGATGGAGCGGATACGGCCAGCCGCGCATCGCTTGATGACGCGCTTCGAGAAGCGCTGGCCGCGAATGTGACCATCTATGCCGTGGACCTCATGGATGAGGCGTCCGCTTCGGCGGCTGACGTCGTGCGCGCTCGCATGGCTTTGCGCACTTTGAGCGAGCAAACGGGCGGACGTTATATCCGCGATCCTGGCGGGGCCCAGATGTACGCGACGTTCCAGGCCATCGTTCAAGAGTTGGGCCACCAGTACACGCTCGGCTATTACCCGACATGGGAGCGACGCGACGGACGATGGCGCCGCATCGAAGTGCGCGTCGCGCGAACAGGCGTCACTGTACGCACACGGCGCGGCTACTACGTGCCACGAGGATAGACGAGACGGCTCCAAGGCCAAGCTCAGAGTGGGCGCGCGTTCATCCCCGTCAATCTCTGCGCCTCTCCCGAGAGCGAGGCATTGTCCTCAGGTCTCATCCCTCGATGATGACCTGGGCGATGGCCAGATCGCGCCCGTGCGTCAGGGAGACATGCGCGCGCTGTCCGCCGAGCGCACGCAGACGTTCGTGCGCGCCGGCGTGAAACTCGATTCGGGGTTGACCGCTCGGAGATGGTAAAATCTCCACGTCATGCCAGCGAATGCCGCCGCGTTTGCCGGTGCCGAGGGCCTTGAGCGCTGCTTCTTTGGCGGCGAAGCGCGCGGCGAAGCGTTCGGCCGGATGCGCGGATCGCTGACAGTAGGCGATCTCCGCTGGCGTGAAGACGCGCCGAAGAAAGCGCTCACCGAATCTCGCGATCGCGGCCTCAATGCGCGCGATCTCAACGATGTCTATGCCGATGCCAACGATCATGCGCGATTTTCAACTCCGAACGACCGACGGTCTCTCAGCTCTCGTCTGCGTTCCCCTTCTCTCCCTCGGCGTGCTCGTCGCCACGAGCACGCGGCAGAGGCAAGAGCATGCCGCAAGCGCCCTATCTTTTCAAGGCGCGCCGGACATGGTGTCACAGGGCGGACCGCCGATCGCGAGCGCGCGATCTGAAGACGGTGGGCGCGCGTTCGCGCAATTCCTCTCGGCCATGGGCTTGGCGCATCGTCCATTGCTCACCTTGCGGCAGCGGCACACGAACCACTGCGTCATCCTCGATCCGGATGCATGGGGCGGGACGCCAGACCCTCCGCCGCTTGGGGACGCCATCGCGACGCGGGAGAGCGAAGTCGTGCTCGGGATTCATACGGCCGATTGCGCACCGATCTTCCTCTTCGACGCGCGAACCCGCGCGCGTGCTGCTGTTCATGCCGGATGGCGCGGCACGCTCGGACGAATCGTCGAGCGCACTGTTCAGGCGATGGTCGAGCATTTCGGGACGCGCCCCGAAGACTGCTATGCGGCCATCGGTCCGACGATCGGCCCCTGCTGTTACGAAGTCGGTCCCGACGTCCTGGAACCATTTCACCAGACGTTCCCATATGCGGCGGCGCTCTTCTCATCGCCCACGGCATCGGGCACGGCCCACCTGGATCTCGTGGAAGCCAACGTGCGGCAACTGCTCGCCTGCGCGATCCCGCGCGCGCAGATCTTCACGAGCGGGCTCTGCACGGCATGCCACCCGCAGCTCTTTTTCTCTCACCGGCGCGATTTCCGAACCCATGGTCGCGTCGGACGCATGCTCTCAATCATCGCAACCGTCCGACCATGAGTCGCCTCGCGATCGGCACCTCCGGTTGGAATTACGCGCACTGGAAGAGCCGCTTCTACCCAGAAACCCTCCCCACGGCTCGATGGCTGGAGTTCTATAGTCGCCATTTTCGCACGGTCGAAGTGAACGCCACGTTCTACCGCACGCCAAGACCGACGACAGTGCGGAAATGGATCGAGGCGACGCCGGATGATTTCGTCTTCTCGGTCAAGATGAATCGTCGGATCACGCATCGGCGCCGACTGAGCGACGCTGAGGAAGCGTTGGAGACGTTCCTCGCGATGCTCTCCGAGTTCGGCGAGAAACTCGGCACCGTCTTGATCCAATTGCCGCCGAGCGTGCGCTTTGATCGGGAAGGCGTTGAGCGCTTCTTCAAGACGCTGCGCCATAAGAGCCCGCGCATCCGTTATGCGTTGGAACCGCGGCATCGAACGTGGCTGCAGGAAGAGGCTTATGCTCTGCTGCGCTATTACGAGATCGCCTTCTGTCAGGCCGATTCAGGCGGACGATACCCGACGGCTGAGGTCGTGACCGCGCCTTTCGTCTATCTTCGCTTTCACGGGCCGGGGGCTCTCTACGCCTCGGCCTACACGGACGAACAGCTTCGCGCCGTGGCTGAGAAGATTTGCGCGTGGCGCGACCGTGACCTCGATGTGTACGCTTACTTCAACAACGATTTCGACGGCTACGCTATCGAGAACGCGCGGAAGCTGATAGAATTCGTCAACTTGGGGAAAGAGGACGACAGCGCACGGGAGAGCGGGCCGCGATGCGTCGGAGTCGGGTGAGCTGGGTGGATGGGTTGCTCTTGCTGATGTCCACCGTCTGGGCGATCAATTTCACCGTGGTGAAGATTGCCCTGCACGATTTCTCCCCCCTCAGCTTCAACGCCCTGCGCTTCATCATCGCCTCGCTGGCGCTCGTGCTGCTCTTCCGGATGCGACGGGAAGCTTGGGCCGTTGAGAGCGAGGACCTCGGCTCGCTCATCGCGTTGGGCATCTTAGCGAACACGATCTATCAAATCGCCTTCATCGAGGGTCTGGCGCGCTCGCGAGCGAGCACGGCGGCTTTGATCTTGGCGACGACGCCCATGGTCGTCGCGCTGCTCAGCGCCGCGCGCGGACAGGAGCGCGTGACCGGGCGCATGGCTCTCGGCATCGGGCTCTCATTCCTGGGGATCGCCTTCATCATCGGCGAGGATTGGAGTCGCCTTCGAGCACCGCGCGCGCTCCTGGGAGCCGACGGATCTCTGCGCGAGACCGCATTCGGAGACCTCTTGCTCCTTGTGGCGACCGTGTGCTGGTCCTTCTACACGATCGGAGTGAAGCGGCATGTCCACCGCTATGGAGCGGTGAAGAGCACGCTGCTGACGATGATCGCCGGAACGATCCCACTGGTGTTGGTCTCCTTGCCCGCCCTGCGAGAGCAGTCGTGGACGACCATTCGCCCGATGGCGTGGGCGGCGCTCTTGTTCAGCGCGCTCGGCGCCATCGTCTTCTGTTTCATCGTGTGGAATTACAGCCTCAAGCGCTTGGGGAGCACGCGCACGGCCATCTACTCGAACTTGAGCCCGGCAATCGCCCTGCTGGTCGCGTGGATTGGATTGAACGAGCGTCCGAGCCCAGAGCAATTGATCGGGGCAGCGATGATCTTGTTGGGGATCTCTTTAGCGCGCACTCACGACGACGAGTCCGAATTCACGATCTCGTAATTCGTGCGGGCGCGCTCAGGGTTCTGGCGAAGCGACCCGTTCCTTCTCGGCGCTCTCCGGCGAGGCTGCGGACCGCGCGCGCGAATCCTCGGGACGCCAGCGCAAGACCGGATGCCGTGCGGCGGCGACTTCGTCCAAGCGCCCGAGGCGCGTGCGATGTGGCGCCGTGCGCACCAGCTCAGGATTCTCCCGACACTCGCGATCGATCGCTTTCATCGCGGCGATGAACAGGTCCAATTCCTCCCGACATTCGGTCTCGGTCGGCTCCACCATCAGAGCTCCTGGGACGATCAGCGGGAAGGACATCGTGGGCGGATGGAACCCATAATCAATGAGCCGCTTGGCGATGTCCACGTTCCGGACGCCATAGGCCCGTTGCCGTTTATCGGAGAAGACCACCTCATGCATGACAGGACCGGGATAGGCGATCTCGTAGGTGTCCTTCAGATGATGAGCGAGATAGTTGGCGTTGAGCACGGCCGTCTCGGCGACCTCGCGCAACCCCTCGGGCCCCATCGTCAGGATGTAGCTCAACCCCCGCACGAGCACACCGAAGTTCCCATAAAAGGCGCGCACGCGCCCGATCGAATGAGGCCGGTCGTAATCGAGCGCGAGTCGGCCATCGTGGCGACGCACGATGCGGGGTACCGGGAGGAATGGTTCCAATTCCGCGGTCACAAGGACAGGACCCGCTCCAGGCCCTCCTCCACCATGCGGCGTGGAGAACGTCTTGTGGATGTTCAGGTGAATGACGTCCACACCCATGTCTCCCGGACGCGCGATCCCGACCAGGGCATTCATATTCGCCCCGTCCATGTAGACCAATCCTCCGGCCTCATGCACAATGCGCACGATCTCCTCGATCTCCTCTTCGAAGAGCCCGAGCGTGTTGGGATTCGTGAGCATGAGCGCCGCGAGATCGCGATCGGCCGCGCGGCGAAGCGCGTCCAGGTCAATGAGCCCGCGCTCATTGGAAGGAATCGTTTGCACGCTATATCCGCAGATGGCTGCGCTCGCGGGATTCGTGCCGTGCGCGGAGTCCGGGATGAGGACTTTCCGCCGCGCATCGCCCCGCGCTTCCAAACAGGCGCGGATGAGCAGAAGACCCGTCAACTCCCCATGCGCTCCAGCAGCCGGTTGCAAACAGCCGGCCGCCATGCCCGTGATTTCGCAGAGCAACTCCTCCAATGTCTTGAGGACCTCCAAGCTCCCCTGCGACAGCTCCTCCGGAGTCAACGGATGATGAAAAGCGAAACCTTCCAGCCGAGCCACGCGCTCGTTCATCTTCGGGTTGTACTTCATCGTGCAGGAGCCCAGGGGATACAGGCCGACATCCACGGCATAGTTCCACCGAGAGAGCCGCGTGAAATGCCGGACGACGTCCACCTCGCTCACCTCCGGCATTCCGGCCACCGGCTCCGTGCGCAGAAAACGCGCTTCGATCCACGTCTCCAGCGGAACCGTTGGGACATCGAGCGGCGGCACACTATAGGCCGTTCGCCCCGGACGAGAGCGCTCGAAGATCAATGCTTCATCGCGACTGACGTGGCACGGTGTCTCCTTCATAGTTCATCCAGCACGTGCAAATATGTCTCCATCATCGAGCGCGTGATCATCTCCGTCACGCAGACGAGGAAACAATCGCGCAACTCGGGATAGTAGGGCCCCAAGGGGAGGCCGCCCAAGATCTTCCGCTCGCGCAATCGGTCGAGGACCAGCTCGACCGGCCGTTCCGACTGCACGACGAATTCATTGAAGTGCGAACCGGAGAAGCGAAGGCGGAATCCAGATTGACGAGAGATCTCGCGGGCCAAATAAGCGGCCTTCTGCGCATTCTGCTCAGCGACCTCACGCAATCCGCGCGGTCCCATCGTCGAGAGATAGATGGCTGCCATGATGGCGCACAACTCCTGACTCGTGCAGATATTGGAGGTCGCCTTCTCGCGTCGGATGTATTGCTCGCGCGTCGCCAAGGTCATGACGAATCCGCGTCGCCCTTGCGAATCGAAGGCTTGCCCGACGATGCGTCCAGGCATCTGTCGCACAAACCGCTCGCGCGTGGCGAAAATCCCCAGAGAGGGCCCGCCGAAACTGAGGGGGATGCCGAAGGATTGTCCCTCGCCGACGACGATGTCAGCCCCCAGCTCTCCCGGCGGCCGTATGAGGCCTAAGCTGATCGGTTCGGTGATGACCACAATGAGCAGCGCTCCCACTTCGTGCGCCCGTTCGGCGAGCGCTTCGATGTCTTCGATGACGCCAAAGAAGTTGGGCGATTGCACGACTAAGGCCGCCGTCTCCGCGCTCGGCGCAAGGCCGCGCTGAGCTATTCCCCCAGTCTCCGGATCGTACTCCAGCCTTCGAATGTTCACTCCGAGCGCCCGCGTGTAAGTGCGAATGACCTCTCGATACTCAGGATGCACGCTATCCGCCAGCAAGATCTCGCGCCGACGCGTCACCCGCTCGGCCATGAGCACGGCCTCTGCGAGCGCCGTCGAACCGTCATAAAGCGAGGCGTTAGCGACCTCCATGCCCGTGAGCTGACAGATGAGCGTCTGGTATTCGAAGAGCGCCTGCAACGTCCCCTGCGCGATCTCCGGTTGATAGGGGGTATAGACCGTCGTGAACTCCGCGCGAGAGATCAGGGCCTCCACCACCGACGGGATGAAATGATGATACGCACCCGCTCCCAGGAAGAGGGCGTATTCGGTCGCCGCCGCGTTGCGCGCGGCCAATTCTCGGGAGAACGCTAAGACCTCCGCCTCCGACCGCGCTGGTGGAAGCCGCAACGGTTCTCTCAATCGGAATCTCTCCGGAATAGGGCGAAAGAGATGCTCGACCGTGGGGCAGCCGATCTCCCGCAGCATCTCGGCCCGTTCTTCTGGCGCGTTCGGAATGTACCGCATGCCGATCTCCTCCCCTCACTCCCGCCGAACGCCGGACCGTCGCACACAGCGACGATCTCGAAGGCGGTTCCGCGGGGAGTCACTTCTTCTTCTCCTCCTTGACGTACTCCTCATACTCGCTCGCCGACATGAGCGTCTCCAACTCCGTCGGGTCCGAGAGCGCGATCTTCACCATCCAACCATCGCCATACGGATCCTCGTTGACGAGCTGTGGGGATTCGGTCAAGTCCGCATTGACCTCCACGACCTCTCCGCTCACGGGCATGTAGAGTTCGCTCACGGCCTTGACCGATTCCACGTTGCCGAATGGCTCGCCTTGACTGAAATGATCCCCCACGCTCGGCAGCTCGACGTAGACGATATCGCCGAGCGCCTCTTGCGCGTAATCGGTGATACCGATCACCCCCACGTCATCCTCGACGCGAATCCATTCGTGCTCTCTCGTATACAGGCAATCCTCAGGATACGTGGCCATCCTCACTTCCCTCCCTGTGAAACATCCATGAGGCCGCTTCTACCGCGGCCTTTTGTAAAACGGCGTGGGTACGACCTCCGCCTCGACCTCTCGCTCTCGCACGCGAATGTGGAATCTCGCCCCGATGGTGGTGTGCTCGATCGGCAGGTAGGTCAGCCCGATGTTCTTCTGAAGGAAGGGCGCGTAGCTGCCCGAAGTGACCTGCCCCACGACATGGCCTTGGACGAGGACCGGATACCCCTCTCGCGCCGGAGCGCGATCGTGGACTTCGAAGCCAACGAGCTTGCGCTGGAGGCCTTCTTCCTTCTGCCGCCGCAAGGCGTCGCGCCCGATGAAGTCCCCTTTCTCCAACTTCACGATCCACCCCAGGTCGGCCTCCCATACCGTCGTCGTCTCATCCATGTCGTGACCGTAGAGCAGCATCCGCGCCTCTAATCGAAGAGTGTTCCGCGCCGCTAAGCCGCATGGCTTCAATCCCGCCGCTTGGCCGACATCAAGCAACCGATTCCACACCCATTCGGCCGAAGCGGCCGGGACGTAGAGTTCGAAGCCGTCTTCGCCCGTATAGCCCGTGCGGGAGATCAGACAGGAGACGCCAGCGACCTCTCCCTGTTCGAACCAGTAGAAGCGGATGTGCTCCAACTGCACGTCGGTCAGCAGTTGAAGGATCTCGCTGGCCGCTGGGCCTTGGAGCGCCAGCTGCGCCAATTGATCGCTGACGTCATAGACCTCGGCCTCTTCTCCTTCCCGGTGTTCCCGGATCCAACGCGCGTCCTTCTCCCGATTCGCCGCATTGACGCAGAGCAGGAAATGGTCCTCGCGAACGCGATAGACGGTGAGATCGTCCACGAACGTCCCACGCTCGGTCGTGAGCGCGGAGTATTGGACCTGATGATCGCGCAGGCGCGCGGCATCATTGCACGTCACTTTTTGAATAAGGGCCAAGGCCCCTCGCCCGCGGATCTCTAAACGTCCCATGTGGCTCACGTCGAAGAGGCCCGCGGCCGTGCGCACGGCGAGATGCTCCTCGATCGCTCCCGTGTACTGCAGCGGTAGGAGCCAGCCGGCGAACTCGGTGAAGCGTGCGCCCAACGCTTCGTGCGTCTCGTGCAACGGCGATCGCTTCAGTTGCGCAGTCACCACGTCGTGATCTCCCCAAGCGTCCTCAGCGGATTTGGCAAGCTAGCATAGCTACTCCTTAGCGTCAAGCGCCATACTTCAGGAGCTTCTGCGCGTGCGCCAGAAGCTGCGGCAATCCTTCCACCAAGCGGAAGCGTCCCAATCCGCCACGCAGGAACGCCCGTTCGCTGAACTCCGTCACATCGTCCGATTGCAGATATTTCGCGTAAAGCAGATACGGGACCGGATGCCAACTGTGGCCCCTCAAGACCGAGGGCGTGCTGTGATCCCCCGTGATGGCGACGACATCCGGTCGCAAGGCGAGGATCGCCGGGATGAGGATTTCATCCACGCGCTCGAGCACCTGCACCTTGCCCTCGAAGTTCCCATCCTCGCCGTAGCTATCGGTCTTCTTCACGTGCACGTAGAAATAGTCGTAACGGTCGAAGTTCTCGCGCAGCCGCTCGGCGAGCGCTGAGAGATCTTCCTCCGGCGGCGTCTCGATGATCTGCATGCCGACCAATCGCGCCAGGCCGCGATACATCGGATAGGTGGCGATGGCAGCGGGCGTGAGGCGGAAGACTTCGGTCATCGGAGGAATGTCCGGCCGACGCGAGAAGCCGCGTAGAGTCACGCCATTGGCCGGACGCTCATCGGCGAGAATCTCAAAGGCGCGCTCCAGAAACCGACGCACGACGCGCGCGGTGCGCTCGGACGATTGATCGCGCACTTGGACAGGCTTCGGCTTCAAACCAACCCGCTGTGGATCTGTATCCTCTATGCCATCGCCCAGTCCCTCCCCGCGCAAGATCAATGCGAAGCGATGCTCTTTGACGGGACGAATGAGGACTTCGACGCCTTCGATCTCGCGGATCTCCGCTTGCAGTCGCGCGCACAACTCGACGCAGTGATCGGTGGAGATGCGCCCGGCGCGCCGATCCACGATCACCCCGGTTCCATCGAGCGTGACGAAATTCCCCCGCGCTGCCACGTCTCCCGGCTGCAGCTCAAAACCGATGCCCAACGCTTCGAGCACGCCGCGCCCGATCTCCCACACCAGCGGATCATACCCGAAAATGGCCAGATGGCCCGGTCCACTTCCGGGCGTGATCCCAGGGGCGACCGGATCCGCGAGACCGCAAAGCGCGCGCCGCGCCAGCTCATCCAGATTCGGCGTGCGCGCGGCCTCCAGCTCCGATCGGCCCGTCTCATTCGGCAGTCCGCCCAGGCCATCCAGGACGAGCTGCACGATCTTCGTATCCGTCTTCGTCGCGAGTTGTCGGAAATGGTTCAACGAGAGCATACCCCCTCCTTCTTCATGCCTTCGGCCATTCGGACCGAAGACGAGCCGCGTGCGCGCGCAGCAACTCCCACGCGCGCTGCACATGCCGTTCATTGGTCCGCACATTCCCGATCGCCAGGCGCAACGCCAGTCGTCCGCGTATCCGCGTATGCGAGAGGAAGCATTCCCCCGTGGCGTTGATCGCCTCCAGCAACGCGGCATTGAAGCGATCCAAGTCGGCCTCCGATAACGCGAGGCTTTGCGGACGCGCGCGGAAACAGACCGTGCTCAACGGCGTTGGCGCCACGCGCTCGAAATCAGGGTCAGCATCCACCCATGCGGCGAACTGCTGAGCGAGGCGAATGTGCTCGCGAATGCGCGCCGCCAATCCCTCTTGCCCGAAATACCGAATGACCATCCACAGCTTCAAGGCGCGAAAGCGGCGTCCCAATTGCGGTCCGTAGTCCATGAAGTTTCGCACCCCTTCCTCCTCCGTGCGGAGATACTCCGGCACCAAACTGAAGGCGCGCCGCAGCACGTCCATGCGCCGACAGTAAAACGCGCTCAAATCCATTGGCGTGAAGAGCCACTTGTGCGGATTGACGACGAGCGAATCCGCGCGCTCGCATCCGTCCAGGACGTGCCGAAACTCCGGCACGATCGCTGCCGCTCCGGCATACGCGGCATCCACATGCAGCCACACCCCATAGCGTTCGCACACGCGCGCGATCTCCGGGACCGGATCGCTGCTCGTCGTAGACGTCGTGCCCACGGTCGCCACGACGCAACACGGTCGCCATCCCATCGCACGGTCTTCCTCAATGGCGCGCTCCAACGCGCTCACGTCCATGCGAAAGGCCTCATCGGTCGGAATCTTCCGCACGCCTGCTTGCCCAAAGCCAAGGACGATCGCCGCCTTCTCGATGGAGGAATGCGCTTCCTCGGAGGCATAGATACGGAGGCGCGGCAACGCCGCTCGCCCCGCCAATCCTTCTTCGCGCACGCCTAATCCCAAGGCCTCGCGCGCCGCGGCCAATGCGCACAGACTGGAGATCGAAGCCGTATCGTAAATGATGCCCTCGAACTCCGGTGGCAACCCGAGCATCTGTCGCAGCCAATCGAGCACGACTTGTTCCAATTCGGTGGCTGCCGGCGACGTCTTCCACAGCATCGCGTTCACGTTCAACGCCGCGGCGAGCAGCTCGCCGAGAATTCCTGGTCCCGATCCCGTGATCGCGAAATAGGCCATAAAGCCCGGATGGTTCCAATGCGTGATCCCCGGCAGCACGACCTGTTCGAAATCGCGCAGGATCACCTCCAACGATTCCCCCTCGCGAGGCGGATGCGCGGACAAGCGCTGTCGAATCTCCCCCGGACGAACGCGCGCCAAAACGGGGTAGCGTTCGATTCCGGCCAAGTAATCGGCGATCCACTCCACCACTTGATGCCCGAACCGCCGGAAGTCCTCCAGGGGCATGTCCGATACCGCCCCTCCTGCCATAGCGCGTTCCATATGCTTCCTTCCCACGATGGCTCAAATAGTCGTAGTGTAGAGCCGCCCGTGGAAAAGTTCAAGCGAGTACGCTTCTCATTTCCCCAGACTTCACGCCGCATTGACAGCCCGCCGCTTTTGCCACACCATAGGCGCGATGATGGCCAGAACGATCCTCTTCAACGCTGCTGGACGCGTGCGCGCCGGGTGGCGCGTGCTCATATTTTTCGCGCTCTTTCTCGTGCTCGGCCCTCTTGGAGGAGTGCTCCTCAGCTTCGCCTATGATATCCTCCCAACGGGTGACGCTCCTCCTCAGCGAATGAACGCCCTCGGTTTTCAACTCCTCGCCTACGGCACGCTTCTTGGCGCGACGCTGTTGGCTTCAGCCGTGTGCCTGCGATGGCTCGATCGGCGTCCCTTTCAAAGCCTCGGCTATCAATGGCGCCAGCGCGGATGGTGCGAGTATCTCGTCGGATTCGGTCTCGCGGCGCTGATGATTACGATCGTTGTCCTCATCGAACTGCCTCTCGGTCATGTGGACCTGCAGTGGGAGGGACGCCCTGCCGCCGAAACGGCGAGCGGGACGCTCCAGGCCTTCTTCTTCTTCAATGTGGCCGCGGCCTTCGAGGAATTCCTCTTTCGCGGGTATCCGCTTCAGACGCTGCTTCTAGACGTGCGACCGACGCTCGCCGTGAGCGCGCCCTCGCTGCTTTTCGGACTCGGGCACGCGGGGAATCCAAACGCTTCGGCGCTAGGTGTTTTCAATACGGTGTTGGCCGGCGTCTGGCTCTCGATCGCGTACATGAAGACTCATCGGCTCTGGCTCCCGATCGGACTGCATGCCGGATGGAACTTCACGATGAGCACCATCTATGGCCTAACCGTGAGCGGCATCGAGGAGCGCATTGGCACATCCCTCTTCCGCGCATCCCAAACCGGTCCCGCGTGGCTCACCGGCGGGAGTTATGGCCCAGAGGGCGGTGTGTTGGTGACGGTCGTGTTGATCGGCGCGAGCCTGTGGCTCTGGCGAACCCCGCGCCTTCGCCCACACGAGGAGACCCATGAACCGCTCGCTCGAGGATGAAGCGCGCGCCCGGCAATGCGTTGAAAACCCTCGGGTGAGGTTGTTATACTCTGCCCCCGATGAAGCGAGAGAAGCATCAATCGGCACATTCGGGCAAGGCTGTCGCGCGATCGGAGAAGTCGCGTGATGCGAATCCCGAAGTGGAAGCGCTTTTGCGCTCCTATCGGTGGATTCGACGCGCCGCCGCGCTCGGACTGCTCTCAGCGCTCTATCTCACGTGGCACTATAAGCTCTTCCTCTCCGGAGCTGGCGATCAAGCGCTCTGCAACGTGAGCGAACTCATCAATTGCGATCGCGTAGCGGCCTCTTCCTGGAGTCGGCTCTTCGGACTCCCCTTGGCCGTTTGGGGCGCCGGGGGGTATTTGGCGCTCATCGTGCATACGACGCGCGTCTTGCGCCGCACGATACGAGAGCGTAGAGAACGCTGGCCGACCGCACCTTCAGATTATGCGGTCTCCACACTGTTGCTCATCGTGCCCTTCGTTATCGGATTAGCGATCTTGCCCTTCGTCTCGCTCGTGCACCTGCGCGCGCTGTGTCTGGGATGCGCGGTGAGTTGGATCGCTGATCTGGGGCTGCTCATCTTCGGCATTCATCTGCTGCGACGCGCGCGTGTCGCCAAAGAGCGCGCGGTGATCCTGCGCCCACTCTGGCCTTCGGTTGCGCTCGGTGCGCTGCTCATCGTTCCTCTGAACTGGTATGCGCGTCCGTCACCGCCTCCGACTCCCGTGGAATCGAAGAGGATGCTGGAAGAGAAGGCGCGCCCCGTCGCCGAGGCGACCGACGTGACGGCTCCCAGCCCGTTGAGTCCGACTTTCGGAAGTCCAGGAGCGCCGATCACGATCGTCTACTTCACCGATTTCCAATGCCCCTACTGCAAGCTGCAAACAGAAGCGCTGCGACAGCTCCTTGCGCGTCGCCCGCGCCAGGTGCGGGTTATCTACCGACATTATCCCCTCGATCAAGCCTGCAACTTGCGGTTGACGCGAACGGCCCATTCGTTCGCCTGTCTGTTGGCGCAACTGGCCATCGAGGCGCAGCGGCGGGGCGCCTTCGAGGCATGGTCCACCGAGATCTGGCGCGCACAAGAATCGCTCACGCTGGAGCGCATCCACGAGATCGCGCGCCGCTATGGACTCGATCCCACGCGCGTCGCACAAGACCCCGAGATTCAGCGACAGCTCGCGCGAGACATCTCCCTCGCCGAACGCTCCGGCGTAGACTCCACGCCCACGCTCATTATCAATGGTCGTCTCATCCGTGGCTATCAGCCCGTCGAACGCTTGGAATCCTTCGTCGCCGCTCTGCTCCAATCCCCTTCCGGTCCGATGAGCCCAGGAAGATGAAGGCTCGTACTTCGAGCCGTCTAGAGCGCTCAGACCTGAGCGAACGATGGCCCTGATGTCTCTGCCAAAGGGGAAAGACGTTCGATGCCCGCACTTGCTCGCGCACTGCCGCGAAGAGGCCAAGAGGAATTGAGGGTTGCTCTCTCGATGGAATCCCGACCGAGGTTTCTCAAGCGTGAACGACCTAGCGAGATGAGATCTCCAAGACTGCGAGCCTCGTCGTCCTTTCGGGGGATCCCCCTCGCGGCATCTAAAGCCGCGAGGGGGCAAAGCGTCGCGCGTCAGAAGACGAGTTTCAGGGCTAGCTGAATCTGCCGCGGATCGAAGGCCGCCGTCGGCTGTCCCGCCGTGAGGAAGTTATTGCTCACATCGCTCACGTTGACGCGATTGAAGGAGTTGAACATCTCGAAGATGGCGTCCAAGCGCCATCGTTCGGTGAGGAAGAACGAGCGCGTGAGCCGAATGTCGAGGCTGGCGAATCCCGGACGCATGCCCGTGTTGCGCCCGAGGTTCCCGATCTGTCCTTCGGGCGGGACGGCGAAGACGCCGAACGGCCGCTCGCGCGTGGGCGGTCCGACCAAGTTCGGCCGATCATTGTATGGGCTCGTGTCGAAGTTGTTGTCTTGCCCAAGATAGATCGTGAAGGGACGTCCCGACGAGAGCTCCAAGATGGGCGCGAAGGTGAAATCGGCCAGCAGCTTCCTCCAGAATCCGCTGTCCGAACGCCGATACGGGCTCTGAAAGACGCCGCTCAGGACGAAGCGATGTCGTTGATCGAAATTCGAGAGCGAGCGCTCCAGATCCGCGCGGAAGCTATCCTGCGGGATGAGCTGCGACTGCAGATCGGTCGAATCGTCGATCGCCTTCGAGAGGGTGTAGCTCACGAGGAATTGGAAATTCCGGCTGTAGCGCTTGTTGATGTTGAGCGAGAAGCCGTGATAGGTGGAACTGCCGGCCGTCTCCTGCAGGACGATCTGCGCATAGGGGATGAAGACGCCCGGTCCCTGCGGCAAGCCGAGCGCGCGCGCGATCTGCAGGGCTTGTTCGCGTCCGATCCCCGCGCGCTGCAATAGCGCGAAATTGGGGCCCGAGGGACGGAAGAAGTTGAAGAAAGCCGTCGGCACGACGCCACTCGCTGGATCGAAGACAGTGACCTGCAGCGGGTTCGTCCCCGGTGGGATGAGCCCAAGCTGCACAGCGCGATCTCGATTCCGGAGCAGCAGCGGGACGAGCGGTGGATTGATCTCGCGCGGCCGATTCAGGTGCGTCCCCTTCACGAAGAGGTAACCGACGCTGACGCTCACGTCGGAGAAGAGCTGCCGTTCGATCGTGAGATTGGCATGCTGGGCATAGGGCAGAACGTTCCCGCGCGCTGTCGGCAACATGAACGGAAGCAGAGGACTGACCTGCAAGATGCCCTCTTGGGTTTGGAAAGCTGGCGTCTTGATATCGAAGCGCTGTTCGTTCGGCAGATAGCCGGGGAAGACGAGCACACCTTGAAAGACCGAGGCGGCGTTGAGGCTCGTCGGCGCGGGCGTGCCGATAGGGAGCACCAGATGGCGCGTGCCATTGGCGACACGCGCATTCGCAAACGTCGCCAGGAACGATTTGTCGTGGAAGATCCCGTAGGCGGCGCGAATCACCATCTTTCCCGTGTTCCTCGGATCCCAGGCCAGAGCGAACCGAGGCTGCACATTGTTGTAGTCGCGCGCGATACCTTCGAGCAAGCCCAAAACGCGCTGAGCCTCAGCCGAGAGAGGCGTAGGCGGCGGGAGCGAAGGCGTCAGCTCGACCTCATACCGCACACCGTAGTTGATCGTCAGATTGGGACGCGGCCGCCAACTATCCTGACCGAAGACGGCCAGTGTCTTGTTTGAGCCCGCGACGTGCGGATCGCCGAATCCCTGGATGAAGTTCTGCGGCAGTCCGAGCCCATATGCCTGTACCGCCGTCAGCGGCGGCGCCAGACGCAGATTCGGGTCGAGGACCGACGCTGGCAGCGGCCCGAAGTTGTAGACCCCGCCGAAGTAGAGGTAGAAATCAGCCCGCAACGGAATGTAGTTGATGTCGGTCCCAAACTTGAAGCTGTGCGAGCCATGAACGATGGAGAGATTATCCATCCACTGGAACCGCTTCTCCACGCGATCCAAGGGAGAGAAGGCCTCTTGTCCGAAGAAGGCGAACCCGGCGATGTTGACGGCGACTCGCGTGCTTTGAGGCTTGAGACCGAGGCCACGGCGCGCTGCTTGAAAGCGCGCTTCGTTGACGATGTTCCCCCCCAAGACGCTCGTCATGTGCGCGGCGAAGGCGAGATCGCGGAATTGCTCGATGGCCGTGCGCGAGAAGGCGTTTTGTCCGAAGGGTTGATTCTGCGACGTCGTCTGAATGCCCGTCGTCGTGCTCGGCGTCACCGAGAGCCGCGTCGTGAGCCGATGCGCTGGCGAGAGCTGATGGTCGAATTTCGCCAGATAGAAGCTCACCTTCTGCGAGATCGGATAGTTCTGCCCCAATGGACGAAGCGGTTGAAATCCCGGAGGCAAGGGGCGACCGGTGGGAAAGATGCGCGGCCCCCCAGGACCGAGCGGACTGCCAAAGAGAGCCGTCGCCGAAGCAGCCGCAACCGTACGGAAGTAGGCCGCGCGCAACGGCTCGGGCACCGCCGGATTTGCGACGAATGCCGCTTGCTCTCGCGTCAAGAGCCCCGTCGTGCCACCGAAGGTCACCGGCACGAGATCGAAATTCCCCTGTCCGATTGTGGAGAAACCCGTCTCCTGACGTCGCGTCGTCTCGTAGGAGAAGAAATAGAAATGGCGATCGCGCACGAAGGGACCGCCGAGCGTCGCCCCCGTTTGCACGCGCGTGTAGGCCGGATCCGGCTCCGTCGAGAAGGCATTCGTGGCCTGGAATGACCGATGGCGAATGAAGCCGAAGACGCTGCCATGCACCTCGTTCGTCCCCGAGCGCGTGACGATATTGATGACACCGCCAGTAGCCCGCCCGAATTCGGCATTGTAGCTGTTGGCGATGATCTGAAACTCCTGCACGGCTTCCTGCGAGACCGTCGCCCGCACGGCGTTCACCGAGTTGTCGTTGTTGTCCACGCCGTCCACCTGCACGTTGTTGCCGCGCGCGCGCTGCCCGCCGAAGCTGAGCCCGGACGTCGGCGCCGGACCAATGGCCGGTGCATTATCGCGGGTCACAAGCGAACTGGTGAGGGCGAAGAAGAGATAGTTCCGCCCATTGATCGGCAGATAGTCAATGCGACGCTGATCAATCGTCTCCACAACGGCCGTGCGCGTGCGCTCGATGATCTCCGCCCCCGCTTCAACGGTGACCTCTTCGCCCAAGCGCGCGACTTCCAGTCGGACGTTCAACTCCGCGCTCTGTCCGACCGTCAACACGACATTCGGATTCACGACTTTGGCGAAGCCCGGCGCTTCGACGGTCACCTCATATCGCCCGGGAGGAAGCGCTAAGAAGCGGAATTGTCCGGCCTCATCGGTCGTGGCCGTGCGCGAGAAATTCGTCGCTTGATTTCGGATCGTCACGGTCGCCCCAACGACCACACGCGCTTGCGGATCGAGTACGGTGCCCGTGAGATCCGCCGAAGCCGCCTGCGCTTGCCGAGCGGCGATCGCAGTGGGGCTTGTCAAATACACCCCGAGGAAAAGAAAGGCCCAATAAACGAGCGCTCGTCTCATACCTCTCCCCTCCATAGTGGCCTCACCTGCTCGGTGGTCGGCCTAAGCGTATCACAACCTCGAGGGAACTTCAATGCGGAAATTCGCAGGCGTTGAAGGCGAGGAGGGTTGCTCCGATCGTGCAGGGCACACCTTCAGTGAAGGTCAACGAGGTCCCCACGCGCGCGCTCAGGCTCGCGCGAGGACCCTGTGCCTCACACCAGCGCGATGTCGAACTGCTCCTGATGGATCAAGGGGTCGGCTTTGACGGTCACGTTGCCGCCGAGATAGGCCTCGACCTCTTCGAGGAGCTTCGGATACTTCTCGCGCAGCGCGCGCGCGACTTCGGGATGGACGCGCACGATGACCTCTTTGCCATCTTCGACTTCTCGCGCGAGCGCCATACGCTTGGCCTCATCCAGGATCTCCAAGCAGACGGTTTGCGGCGACTTCACCAATCCACTCCCGTGACAATAGGGGCACGGTTCGCAGAGCGTCCGTTCGAGGCTCTGCTTGACGCGCTTGCGCGTGATGGCGACCAAGCCGAAATCGTTGAACTGCAGGATCTTCGTCGGCGCGCGATCCTTCCGCAGCTCTTCCTCCAGCACCTGCATGACCTTCTGCCGATTCTTCCGCTCCTCCATGTCAATGAAGTCGAGGACGATGATCCCACCCAGATCGCGCAATCGGATCTGGCGCGCGATCTCTCGCGCCGCTTCAATATTCGTGCGCGTGATCGTATCCTCGAAGCGGTTCGTCTTGCCAACGAATTTCCCCGTGTTCACATCAATGGCCACGAGTGCTTCCGTCTGATTGATGACGATGTACCCCCCGGATTTCAGCCACACCCGCGGGCGAATGGCTTTCTCGATCTCCGCCTGAATGCCGTAGTCCTCGAAGATCGGCGTCGGTCGCGTGTGCAGCTTCACCCGATGGAGCAGCTTGGGTTGCAGGCGGGCGACGAAGTTGACGATGCGGGCATAGTCGTCTTCATCGTCCACGCGAATGGCCGTGAAGTCATCCGAGAGGCGATCGCGCAGGATGCGCTCGACCAGATCCAGCTCGCGATGAATGAGCTGCGGCGCGCGCGCACGCTCGGCGCGTGTGCGAATGTCGACCCAAGTGCGGTAGAGGTAGAGCAGATCGTCGAGTAATTCCGCCTCGCCACAGCCTTCGGCGGCCGTGCGCACGATCACGCCCCCGGCGATCTTCTGCCGCGCGCGCAACTCGCTGACGAGCCGACGCAAGCGCGCGCGTTCGGTCGAGGAGGTGATCCGCCGCGAGACGCCCACATGCTCGAACGTCGGCAGATAGACGAGGTATCGCCCCGGGAGGGTGATGTGCGTCGTCACGCGCGCGCCTTTGGTGCCAATCGGCTCCTTGGCGATCTGCACGAGGATCTCCTGCCCTTCTTCGAGCAATTCGGTGATCGTCGGCTTCGCCTCCGCGCGCTCCTCGCTCGCCGGAGACTCAGCGGCGCTCGTGCGCCCAGTTCGCCGACGGCGAACGCGCCGCCGCGCGGCCAGGCGCGCGCGAATCTGCGGTGAGCGCACCGATGCCTCTCCGTCCGGAAGCGGCGGATCCTCCGGATCGCTCGACGTCGACTCCTCGGCACGAGAGGTAGCGTCCGCGTCCGTCGCTACTTCCTGCGACGATTCGACGATGGAGGCCGCTTCACCTGAAGCGTCCGTCTCCGACGTCGGTGAGCCCTCGGTCAGCAAATGATCCGACTGATCATCCACGATTCGCTGTCGTCGCGAGGACACACCAAGTTGCACGTGAACCGAGCCGACGCGCGGCGCTTGTTCTTCCGAGGGTGCGGACTCTTTGACCTCCGCGACCTCCGCGCGTTCTTCGGGCGTCAGTTCGATGCGCTCTTCCTCGGCATGCAACGCTTCGGTGATCTTCTCATCGAAGATCGCCTCTTTCAGGTCCACTTCGGGGAGGACTGCGCTCTCCTCGCCCGCTTCGACCGAAGGCAACTCCTGAACCAAACTCTCGACGAGAGCCTCCAGCTCGCGCTCCGGCTCTGCAGGAGGAGTCTTTTGCGACTCGCGCGCGCGCTCGGACGCTGCGGCCAGCGGCTCTGCCAACGCTTCAAGGATCTCCTCCACGGTATCTTCGACTTTGGACTCGCGTTCGACCGACGAAGCGACCAGCAGCTCCGCCGGCTCGAATTCAACGTCCAGATCCTCCATCTCGATGACATCGGAGACGTAGAGGAACGCGTCTCGTTCCAAACCGATGTCCACAAAGGCTGATTGCATACCAGGGAGGACGCGCGTGACGCGCCCTTTGTAGATGTTGCCGACGATCCCTTGGCTTTCGCCAACTCGCTCGACGTAGTACTCGGTGAGCACGCCATCTTCGAGGATGGCGATCTTCCGCTCGAAGTCGTTGGAGCTGATGATCATCTCCTTCGCCATTGCAGAACTCCCTCCGCGTGAGGATATCGCCGCCGATATTCGTTCGGGCCCGCCCTTCGCGGAGGCGGGCTCTTCCACACTCGTCCCCCGTATCCCCTCGCTACCGGCGGCGTCAATTCACATACCGATGCAAACGCACGTTGGCGATCAGCCCCAAGCCGATGAACGTGGCGACCAGGGCTGATCCTCCATAGCTCATCAGCGGCAGCGGGATGCCGATGACGGGCACAAGCCCGACGATCATGCCGAGGTTCATGAGGATGTGAAAACTCAACAGGGAGACGATCCCCGTGACGAGCAATGTGCCCATCGAATCCCGCGCTAACTTCGCATGATTGAGCGCTCGCAACAAGAGGAACGCATAGAGCGCGAGGACGCCCAATATGCCTAAGAATCCCAATTCCTCGGCCACGACGGCCGCGATGAAATCCGTGTAGGCCTTCGGCAAGAAGCGCAACCGGCTTTGCGTCCCGCGAAAGAGGCCGCGTCCGGTGAGTCCCCCGGAGCCCACGGCGATCATGGATTGATAGGTCTGGTACCCATAGCCGCGACGATCGGCGCGCTCCGGATGAAAGATCACTTCGATTCGTTGCACCTGATACGGCTTCAAGACCTGATGGCGGAAATACCACCCGAGGCTCAGCGCGACGGCTACTCCCACGACACCGGCTGTGATGATGCGGGGTCGTAATCCGGCGACAAAGAGCATCCCGCCTAAGATCGGGACGAACGTGAGGGCTGTCCCCACGTCCGGCTCAAGCAGAATCAGCAAGACCGGCGCTCCAGCGATCCCCGACGCGATGAGAATCTCGCGCATCGTCAGATAGGGATGCTTCTCCCGCCGATGCTCTTCCCAACGCTCGGCCAAGAAGAGGGCGAGCATGAGGATCGTGCCGATCTTGGCGAATTCCGAAGGCTGAATGCTGAAGGGCCCAATCCCCAACCAGGCCCTCGTCCCGTAGACCTCTTGCCCAAAAGGCAGGACCAGGACGAGCAGAAAGAGACAGATGCCGTAGATGAACGGGGCCACTTCGACAATCCGATGATAGTCCACCGTGGCCGTCACGAACATAGCCACAAGGGCGATGCCCAGCCATAGCAATTGCCGCTTCCAAAAATCTTCCTGCGGTTGCGAGCTATAGATCTCCAGCACGCCCAACAGCGCCAAGATGAGCGCCCCGCCCAGCAGCCACCAATCGAAATCCAGAAGGAAGCGCCGCTTTTGTCGGTACGTGATCATCATTGGCTCACGTTCGGTGCGCGCATGGGCAATCGGCGCCGAATGGCCTCCAGCGCCACAGGCGACGCGGGCATCCGTGACGGATGTCCTGATGGGGCGCCATCAGGCACTGGAGATGTCGCGGCGGCGACTTCGCGCGTCGGCTTGTATTTCTCCTTGTACGTCTCGTAGAGGACGCGGGCCACGGGCGCACTGAATCGCCCGCCGAACCCCACGTTTTCGATGAGCACGACAACGGCGATCTCCGGATTATCGCGCGGAGCGAAGCTCACGAACCACGCATGATCCTTCAAGTGTGCGGCCGCTGCGGCTTTCTCCTTCGCGACGACTTGCGCCGTTCCTGTCTTACCCGAGACGTCTAAGCCCACGACGCGCGCCGCCCCACCCGTCCCGCCGCCCTCGTTGACCACTCCCCACATCGCCGAACGAAGCGCCTCGATCGTCGTCTTGCTGAGCGGTACAACGAGCGGACGATCCGCCGTATAGGTCGTGCCTCCCGGCCCGATCGCTTCTTTGAAGATATGCGGCGTGTGAAAGACGCCCCCGACAGCAATCCCCCCAATCGCGCGCACAAGCTGCAGCGGCGAGATCGCGACTGATCCCTGCCCGATCGAAGCGATCACCGTATCGAAATCCCTCCAACGCGGATCGCGCGGATTGAGCCTTGCCTTGAGGGCTCGGCTTGGCACGAACCCGGCGACTTCGTCCGGCAGATCAATCCCCGTGCGCTGCCCTAACCCGAACCGCTTCACCCACTGCTCCATGCGATCAATGCCGAGCCGAAGTCCCAACCGATAGAAATATCCATCGCAGGAGACGACGATCGCTCGATGCAAATCCGGCATCCCATGCGATCCCAAACATCGCACGAACCGATTTCCCACTTGGATCCCTCGGCCACAGGGAATCGTCGAACGCTCGGGCGTAATGAGCCCCTCCTCCAAAGCCGCCGCGGCGACGAAGATTTTCCACGTCGAGCCCGTCGGGTAGATGCCTTGAATCGCTCGATTGTAGAGTGGACGCTCCGGATCAAGGAGCAATTGACGATATTCGGCTCGTCCTTCGGGCGTGTTGATTCGCTGCGAGAAGAGCGAGGGATCATACGCCGGATGACTGGCCAGGGCCAAGATCTCGCCGTTCTGCGGATTCAGGGCGATGATGGCGCCGCGCCGCCCGCCGAGTTGCTCCTCAGCGACCCGCTGCAGGTCGAGATCAATCGTCAGCTTGATGTCGTGCCCCGGGATCGGATCCACGCGCTCGATCTCGCCCACTTCATGCCCGGTGCTGTCCACGATCACGCGCCGATAGCCGTCGCGCCCCCGCAAGAGACGATCGTAGACCAATTCCACGCCGGCGCGTCCGATCAGATCGCCAGGCCGATAGTCCCGAAACTCGGGCCGAGCGAGTTGCTCGCGAGAGATCTCCCCCACGTAGCCGAGCACATGGGCGAGCAAGGTCCCGTGGGGATACCGGCGCTGCGGTTGCTCCATGATGTCCAATTCCGGATATTCGATCTGCCGTGCTCGGACCCATGCGACTTCTTGCAGCGTCGCGTTCTCCTTGAGGACGACCGGATAATAGGCCGGCTGCGTGCTCATCGCCTCCAAGCGCTGCCGCACGCTCTCGCGATCGAGCGCCAAGCCTTGGGCGATCAGCTCCTCCACCAGCTCCTGCGGCTTCCGCCCCCGAGCGCGCAGTTCTTCGCGATTCAGGATGATGCTGAGCGTCGGACGATTGTCCACGATGACGCGCCCATGCCGATCGAGGATTGCCCCCCGGGGCGCGGGGATCGGAATCAGGCGAAGGCGATTGTTCTCGGCCGCGCGCAAATACTTCTGATGCTGCACCACTTGCAGGGACCAGAATCGCACGCCCAATCCGATGAAGAGCACCAGCAACAGATATTGGAGGAGCGTGAGGCGATCGGTGGCCGCCGTCACCTCCTTCGCTCGCTCCAAGAGATCCAACCCGCGACTCGCCATATTGTCACCATCGGCGCCGAGCCGGTCGGCCCAACTTCCGCTCCCGCTCGGCGAAGACCCAATCTAGGAGCGCGAAGAGTATCAAGGCCGCCACTCCGTTGGCGCCCGCCAGCCACGCCACCTCGCCAAGGAGCGTCGGCCACACGGGATTTCCAAGTAAATTCTGCCCGAAAAGCCAATGCAGGCCAAGATAGATCAGCGCATGCAATGCCGTCGCCAGGACCAGGGCAATAAACCGCAACGGGAGATGATCTAACGCCACGCGAACGCTCACCAACGAGACCAGAAGGGCGACGACCGTCTTGGCCAAGCTCTGTGCTCCCACGATCCCGCTGGAGAAACCGTCCTGCAGCAGTCCTGCTCCCGCTCCAACCAACATCGCACGCACCGGATCTCGCGCGAATGCCACGTACACGGTCACGATCAACACCACATCCACCGGGCGCAAGACGCGCACATACCGCACGATGAGCAAGTGCACGAGCAAAGCCGCGATGATGACGACGACCGTCTTGGTCAGGCTCACTGTGACGCCGCGCGAGGCTCGACTTCCCCGAAGAGCGACCTCCAAAGGGCGGCTCGCGAAAGTGCCCTCGTGGTGAAGCCGAACATGCCTCTCCTCGTTCTCCGAAGCGCTCTCCCTCGCTCGGGAGGCGCCCCCGATGATCTACAGTGTGGGCACTCGCACCTCCGAAGGGCGTTCGAGGAGGATCAAAACTTCTTCCAGGCGACTGAGCCGAGCCGCCGGTTCGATCAAAATGTCATGCGAGACCAACGCCGATCCACGCCGCACGGCGATGACCCGGCCAATGGGAAGGCCGCGCGGATAGATCCCATCCTGACCGGTCGTGTAGACCATCTCGCCCTCTCGGACGGGCTCGCTGCCGGGCACATATCGCATGCGACAAAGGGCTTCGTTGCTGCCCACGACGACGCCAATGGCGCGCGTCTCTTCCAGAATCCCAATGGCCGCCCCTACACCGCTCCGTTCATCGGTGATGAGTTGCACCCGGGCGACCGTCGGACCGACTTCGATCACTCGTCCGACCAATCCCTCCGGGGTGATCACGGCCGCTCCCGAGCGCACGCCGTGGCGCGCTCCTCGATTGACGATAAGGGATTGGAACCAGACGCTTGTATCGCGCCCGATGACGCGCGCGGCGATCGTGCGCACGGGCAGCTCCCGTTGCAGCTCCAGCAGTTGGCGTAGGCGCTCGGCCTCGCGCGCTTCCTCCCGAAATCGCGCCACTTCACGCCGCAGCTCGGCCACCTCCTCGCGCAAGGCGCGATTCTCCCGCTGGACCTCGTCCACGCGCGCGTAGCTCTCCCATACATGCTCTGCCCAAGAGACGACCGCATGCACCGAGGAGAGGACGGGCGCTGCCGCCGTCACCGACCACACGCGCAGCAGCGACTCTCCCGATTGAGGATGCCGCGCCTGCGCCGACATCAAGAGCATCTGTGCGCTGAGCAGGGCGAGAAAGACGATGACGACCGATCGCCCCCTCGGAGGTGTGCCCATGTCAATATTCCAGACGCTCCAGATTCGTACAGACCCGCTTGAGCAAATCAATATCGTCGAGCATCTTGCCCGCTCCGAGGACGACGGCCGAGAGCGGATCCTCGGCCAAGATGACCGGGACGCTCGTCTCCTGCATGAGCCGCTTATCCAACCCCTTCAGGAGCGCTCCTCCGCCAGCCAGCACAATGCCATGATCAATGATGTCCGCCGCCAGCTCCGGCGGCGTGCGCTCCAGCGCCACTCGCACGGCATTGACGATCGTGGAGACTGTATCGGCCAAGGCCTCCCGAATCTCCTCGTCCGTGATGGTGATCGTCTTGGGCACTCCCTCGATCAAACTGCGACCGCGAACTTCCATCGAGAGCGGCTCCTCCAATGGATAGGCCGATCCCAACTCGATCTTGATCTGCTCGGCCGTCCGCTCCCCGATGAGCAGATTGTACTTCTTCTTGATGTACTGGATGATCGCCTCATCCATCTCATTGCCGGCGATCCGAATCGAGCGGGAGTAAACGATCCCCGAGAGCGAGATCACGGCGATATCGGTCGTCCCGCCACCGATGTCCACAATCATATTCCCAATGGGCTCGGTGATGGGCAACCCGGCTCCGATGGCGGCGGCGATGGATTGCTCAACCAAATAGACCTCGCTGGCGCGGGCCCGATAGGCCGCGTCAATGACGGCTCGCCGCTCCACCTGCGTGATCTCGCTGGGAATCCCGATCACCACGCGCGGATTCACCCATGAGCGCCCGTTGTGGGCTTTCCGGATGAAGTTCTGCAGCATCGCCTCGGTCAGCTCGAAGTTCGCGATGACCCCATCGCGCATCGGGCGGATCGCCACAATATTCGCATGCGTCCGCCCGAGCATCTCCTTGGCCTCCCGACCGACCGCCTCCACCTTCTGCGTCACCTTGTTGACGACGACGATCGAAGGCTCGCTGACGACGATCCCCCGGCCCTTGGCGTAGACCAGCGTATTGGCCGTCCCCAGATCAATGGCGAGATCGCTCGAAAACCATCGAAAGATGGAGAACGCGCTCATTGATCCCTCTGACCACCTCAGGTCTTTCAAACATACGGTTCAGGCATCCAATTTAACATACCCCCGTGGGACATTCAACGGCGTGCTCGAAAAATCCCATCCCTCTCGGTTGCCCCATCTGCCGATCCCGGTCTACAATCAAAGCTTCCGAAACGAGAGGAGGTCGACGCATATGTTGCGATTCTTGAGCGAGAAACAACGCGCCCGGAATATCCTGCTGGTGTTCGTCGCCATCATGATGGTCGTGGGCCTGGTGATCCTCTACATGCCCATCGGCCAAGCGCTCTATCGCCGGGCGGTCGGTCTGAGCGAAGTCACCGATTCCACCGTAGTCGCAGAGGTGATGGAGGAGAAGATCACGGCTGGAGAATACCGTGCTGCCCTCATGCGCCTCACTCAATCTCGCCTAGGCCGTGGCTTTGAAGACCCGGCCTCGTTGAAGCCCTTCAGCTCGACGATCCTCAACGAGCTGATCGAAGATCGCCTCGTCCTCATCTTGGCCCGGCAATGGGGACTCTCGGCCACTGACGAAGAGGTCTTCAAAGCCTTGTTGCCGATGTTCCGCGACGCTAGCGGTCGCTTCATCGGGCGCGAGCGCTACTTCCGCGCCGTCCAGCAAAGCGGCCAAACGGTCGAAGAGTTCGAGGAGAACCTGCGCCGCTCGATCCTCCGAGATAAGGTGCGTCATCACTTGACGGCTGCCCTGGACGTCAGCCCGCGCGAGGTCGAGGAAGAATTCCTCCGCGAGAACGCGGCCGTGGATCTTGTCTATGTCGTCATCCGGTCGAAGGACCTGCGCGCTGCGATCCCGGTGAGTGAGGATGAGGCTCGCGCCTATTTCGAGAAACATCGTGGGGAGTTCGCCATCACTCAGCTCGAGCGCCAGGTCGAATACCTCCACATCCCTATGGCGCGCATCCCCGTCTCCATCTCCGAGACGGAGATTCGCGAGGAGTACGAACGAACGAAATCCGAACACACGACAGGCGCCTACGTGAGTCAGATCGAGTTGCCCTTCACCGAGCAGAACGAAGCCGACGTTCGTCGCCAAGCCGAAGACTTAGTCAAACGCGCGCGCGGCGATGAGAAGACGCCAGCCGAGGATTTCCAGAAATTGGGTGGCAAGAGCATTGGCTTCGTCAAAAAAGATTCCAAGGACGCATCCTATCGCCAGCGCGTCTTCACGCTGAGCGATTTTCAGAAAGACGTCACCGACCCCATTCGCGAGGAGGGGAAATTCTACATTCTGAAGGTGACGCGCTGGCAGCGGAAGCCGTTGGCCGAAGTGCGCGATGAGTTAGTCCGACGCCTCCGCGAGCGCAAACAGCGGGATGAGGCTGCTAAGCTCGCCGATGAGATCAAGAAGCGTCTGGATGAGGTGAAGGACCTGCGTCGCGTCGCCGCCGAATTCTCGCCGAAGTTGGGGAACCTGCCCGTCGAACAACTGGTGCGGCGGACGGGCTTCTTCGCGGCTGGGGAAGATCTTCCCGAGTTCGGCGACTACGCTTCGGGTTTCAGCAGCGCGGCTTCGGAACTCGATGAGATCGGTCAGATCGGGAGCAAGATCTACTTGAGCGATGGATATGCCATCCCTCGCCTGATCGCCAAGCGCGAACCGAAGACGCCGACGTTCGAGGAGGTGAAGGAGCGCGTCATTCGAAAGCTGCAGGAGCAGAAGGCCATCGAGCGCGCTCGCCAATTGGCCGAACAACTGATCGCTCAATCGCCGACGATCGAAGCGTTGCGCAAGGCCGCGGCTGCTCGGAAGCTCGAGGTCAAAACGCAAGAGGAGTTCAAGCGCGGGACCTTCCTCCCCGATTTGGAGCGATCGGAACAATTGGAGGGTATGGCCTTCGCCCTCGAGGTCTCGCGCGTCGCGTCACGGCCAGTGCGCATCGGGAAGGATTTCGTCGTCTTCGGTATCACGAAGCGTAGTGATCCGGATCGCGCTAAGCTCGAATCGGAACGCAAGGCCATCCGCGAGCGCGTGCTCTCGACCAAGCGCGACCAATTCTACCGTTCCTATCTGGAGACGCTGCGCGAGAAGATGATCGCCGACGGGCGCATCCGCATCCATCAGGACGTCATCGAGGCGATCTTCTCGACGATGACCGGCTCGGCGCCGGCACGAGCGGAGCGGTGAATTCGACGCGTTCCCTGATGGTCCTAGCCGGCGAAGCCTCAGGCGACGAGCGAGCCGCCGAGGTGTTGCGCGCGTTGAAGACGCTCGCTCCCGAAGGTGCGCTTCCTGTCTTCGGTTGTGGAGGGCCGGCCTTGCGCGCCGAAGGCGCTGAGACGCTGGCCGACATCGCAGAGACGGCGATCATCGGCCCTGTGGAAATTGCCCGCGCTCTCGCTCGTTTCTACGCCCTCTATCGCCGTCTGCTCCGCATCGCGCGCGAGCGACGTCCCACGGCCGCTCTGCTGGTGGATTGGCCCGAGTTCAACATGAAGCTCCTTCGTCCGCTCAAACGCATGGGCGTGCGAACGATTTACTACATCGGCCCACAAGTGTGGGCCTGGCGCACGTATCGCGTGCGGGCGCTTCGTCGCTATGTGGACCGGCTCATCGTCATCTTGCCCTTCGAGGTCGAATTCTATCGCCGCCATGGCATCGTGGCCGAATACGTCGGCCATCCGCTGGTGGATGTGGTTCGTCCGACGCTCTCGCGGGCCGCGTTCTACGCGAAGCATGGATTGTCTTCGGATCGGCCAGTGATCAGCCTCTTACCGGGGAGTCGGCGAACGGAAGTCGAACGCATCCTCCCCTTTCTCGCTCGCGCCGCGCGCGCGCTTCACGCCCAATGGCCAGCGCAATTTCTGATCCCGCTCGCGGCAACCATCTCCCCCGAGATGGCTTGGTCCCTGCTACGTCATACGCTGCAGCCGATGGACCTGCCCGTGCGCGTCCTGGAGCGGGAGACCTATGACGCTCTGGCCTACTCGGATCTGGCCGTGATCACCAGTGGCACGGCGACGCTCGAAGCGGCCTTGCTCGGAACCCCGATGATCGTGGTCTATCGCGCGCGAGCGATCAATTACCTGCTGGTCCGTCCGCTCCTGCATCTCGATACGTTCGGCATGGTGAATCTGCTCGCCGGAGAACGCATCGTCCCCGAACTCATCCAATGGGATTTGACGCCGGAGCGACTCGCGGGGACAATGATGGAGCTGCTCGCCGATCCGAAGCGGCGAGAGATCATGCAGGCGCACTTGGCCGAGGTCAGAAAGCGCTTGGGAGAAGCTGGAGCCGCTCGTCGCGCGGCCGAGATCATTTGGCGCGTCCTCACCGCCGAAGCGCCTGGAATCGTAGGGAGGGATTAGCGATGACGACCGTATCGTTCGAAGCGCTGGTGGAGCTGGTCGAGAAACTGCGCGGTCCCGATGGATGCCCATGGGACAAACAGCAAACCTATGAGACGCTCGCTCCGATGACGATCGAAGAAGCCTACGAACTGCTCGAGGCCATCGAGACGGGAAACGTCGAGCAGATGAAAGCGGAGCTCGGCGATCTCATCTTCCAGGTCGTCTTCTACGCGAAGATCGCGAAAGAGCGAGGCGAATTCACCATCGAGGACGTCATCGCGCACGTTCACGAGAAGATGACCCGGCGCCATCCGCACGTCTTCGGCGATGCGACGGCGCGAACGAGCGAAGACGTCCTGCGCCGTTGGGAAGCGATCAAGCTGCAGGAGAAAGCCCAACGCGGAGGGCCTGAGCCCCCGTCTATTCTCGACGGCGTCTCCTCGCGATTGCCCGCGCTCATTGAGGCCACGCAATTGGCCGAGCGCGCTTCTCGCGTCGGCTTCGATTGGGGCGACGCCGTGAGCGCTCTGGAGAAACTCGACGAAGAAGTCGCCGAATTCAAACACGCGATGGAGACGATGCCCGAGAATCGGGAACGGCTCAAGGAAGAGATCGGCGATCTCCTCTTCATGGTCGCCAACCTCGCTCGACTCCTCGGCCTGGATGCCGAGACGGCACTCAAAGCGGCGAATCGGAAATTCAAGGAACGCTTCCGCTACATTGAGAGCGAACTGCGGCGTCAGGGTCGTTCGCCCGAGGAGAGCACGCTGGAGGAGATGGAGCGTCTCTGGCAAGAGGCGAAGCGAAAGGATGTCTCATCCTCGGAGTGAGCTTCGAGGACTGCTTGTCTCATGGTGCACCTGGGAGTGCGCGCTCGATCGCCTCGCACAATCGAGCGAGCCCAGCGCTCACCTCTCCCTCGATCTCCACGCCGAGTTGACGACGTCCCCGCCGGGCCAAGACCGCGAAATCCCCATACGCTTGCGCGCGCTTGATGAGGCCGAACGTGTACGATCGCCCCGGGATCGCATGATCCCACGCATCGCTACCGATCACGTGCAGGAACACGCCCGTATTCGGCCCTCCCTTATGGAGCTGCCCCGTCGAGTGCAAGAAGCGCGGCCCAAATCCGAGCGAAGTCGCCACCCGTCGTCCATCCCGCACGCGATGCCGAATGAGGCGAAGTTGCTGCCGATGCGCGTTGCTCCGCTCCACGTAGGCCAAGAGCGCGAAATAATCCCCTTCCCGCAAGCGTTCTAGGTGCGCGCGCAAATACCCTTCGAGCGAACGCTCCCCCGCGCGCGCATTCAGCTCACGCCGATTTGCCTCGTCAGCGAAGAGCACGAGATTCCCATCGCGCAGCAGGACCTCAGGATGCGCGAGCACGCCCGTCTCCTCGTACGCGCGAGCCAACGCTCGCGCTTCCGCCTTGCTCGCTTCGACATCGGGCTGATCGAACGGATTCACGCCGAGGATCGCGCCGAGCACTGCCGTGACCATCTCCCAGAGGAAGAATAGCCCGCCAAGATCGTAGAGGTCCGAGAGCGTGAGCTGAAGGATCGGAGGTCCCACAACGGAGCGCGAAGCGATGTCCGAGCGTTCGAGAAGAGCATGTCCGGCGGCTCGAAGGCGATCCGCGGGACGCTCTTCCGATGAATCGGATTCGAGTTGGAACCCCACGAAGACCCGATCTCGACCATACACGTCCGGCGGTCCGAGCGCTTCATCGTCCACGGGGACGACGCCTTTGCCGTCCTTGCCCGTAGACTCAGCCAGAAGCTGTTCCAGCCATGCTCCGAAGGCAGCGAGGCTCTGCGAGGCGAGGATCGTGATCTTATCCTGCCCGCGCTGCGCCGACTCGCCCAGAATCGCTCCGAGGACGACGCCCGGATTCTCCGCGATCGGAACTTCGGGGCGACATCGTCGGATCATGCGTTGAGCGCTCTCCAAAAGCCGCTCGACCTCCACGCCCATGAGCGCCGCCGGAACGAGCCCGAAGACCGACAGCGCCGAATATCGTCCCCCGATGCTCTCAAGCCCATAGAAACAATGTCGAAATCCCTCGCGCACGGCGATCTCGCTCAGCGGAGTCCCCGGATCAGTAATCGCCAGGAAATGCTCGCCCGCGCGCTCTGGCCCGAGCGCGCGCTTCATCCGAGCGAGGAAATACTCCAGCAGGAGATTCGACTCCAGCGTCGTCCCCGACTTGCTGGAGACGATGACGAGCGCGCGGCGAAGATCAATCTGTGCCTCGACGGCACGAACGTCACCGGGATCAATCGAGTCCAATACGAGGAGCCTCGGGGCTCCTTCTCCAGAAGGGAATACACGAGCGAAGACCTCTGGCGCCAAGCTCGATCCCCCCATGCCGAGCAGCAACACATGCGCGATCCCAGCACGTTGCGCGCTCTCTCGCAACGCGGCGTACATTGGTGCGCGCGCCTTCTCCTGCTCGACGACGCGCAGCCACCCCAACCAGCGGTCCTCTCCGTCGTTCGTCCAAATCGAGGCTTCGCCCGCCCACAGCCGCTCGACCATCCGATCTCGCTCCCATTGTGCGAGTCGCTCTCGGACGGCTTGCGCGAGGGCTTCCGGCACGAACCATTCTTCCCTCATGCTCCCCCCTCGCTCGAAGTCTCGACGGTCGCCGGCACGCGGTTGTAGTCATCCGCCAGTCGCACGATGTCATCCTCGCCGAGATAGTCCCCGTACTGCACCTCGATGAACACGAGCGGCTCCGTCCCCGTGTTCTCGATGCGATGAGGTGCTCCCTTGGGGATGACGATGCTCTGATTCGCCGAGACCGGAATCACCTCTTCGCCGCGCGTCACTCGCCCGAGTCCGGCGACGATCACCCAATGTTCGGTCCGATGGTGGTGATACTGCAAGCTCAACCGATGTCCCGGATTCACCGTGATCCGCTTGATCTGATAGCGATCGGCCTTCTCCAAGACCTCGAATTTCCCCCACGGACGCTCCTCAACGTAGCGATCCATGGCTCCTCACCTCCTCCAGGAAATCGCGGAGCGCCAGTGACCAAGAGCGAAGCGCTGGGAGTCCCAGTTGCTCCGAGAGCAGACACCGCAGCGCCGTGTACAGCGGACGCTGGGCCGGGCGATTCAAGTCGGTGCTCCGAATGGGCTCGATGCGCACGTCTTCGCATCCCAATTGGCGCGCCACCTCGCAAGCGAACTCATACCACGAGCACACGCCGCTGTTGGTGACGTGATAAGTCCCTGGGTGTCCCCGCGCGAGGATCTCAAGGAGACGCGTCGCCAGATCCGCAGCATACGTCGGTGATCCCACTTCGTCCACAATGGCTCGCAGCGGTTCCCTCGCGCGCAGTCGTTCGGGCAGCGAGCTGGCGAAATTCCGACCGCCGAAGCCGAAAAGGCGCGCCACTCGGACGATATAGTGCCGCGCCCACGTCCGCCGTACGGCTTCTTCCCCGGCCCATTTCGACGCTCCATACCGATTGAGCGGGCGCGGGGGATCGGCGATCGTGTACGGCTCGCGCTTGTGGCCGTCGAAGATATAATCGGTGCTGATCTGCACGAGCGCGGCTTCGATCTCGCAGCAGACTTCGGCCAAGTGTCGAGGCCCCTCGGCGTTCACTTGGAAGGCCAGCTCGGGATCCCGTTCGCATGCGTCCACATCCGAGATCGCCGCGCAGTTGATGACGACCTGCGGGCGCACGGCGCGCAACACGCGTTCCACTTGTTCGCGGTCGCGCACATCGAGATCCGCGCGTCGCATGGCCCATACTTCGTGCTCGCGGGCGAACGTTCGAACGACGTAGCGCCCCAAGAGTCCAGCTGCTCCGACGACGAGGACGCGCGCTTTCATCCGATCACCCTCCGCCGTCCGTACATCCGCTCGTAATATTGCTGATACTCGCCGCTGCGCACCTTCTCCACCCACGCGCGATTCGCGCAATACCACGCGATGGTCTTCCGTAATCCGCTCTCGAACGTCTCCTGCGGCCGCCACCCGAACTCGCGCTCGACCTTGCTCGGATCAATGGCATAGCGCCGATCGTGCCCGGGACGATCTTCGACGAATCGAATGAGCGATCGCGGCTTGCCGAGCAACTCCAAGATCAACTCCACGACCTCCAAATTCGTCCGCTCCGAGCGCGCGCCCACGCAATAGATCTCTCCCGCTCGCCCTTGGCGAAGGATCACATCCAGCGCTCGGCAATAGTCTTCGACGTAAATCCAATCGCGCACGTGCTGGCCATCTCCATAAATCGGGAGGGGGAGATCGGCCATGGCGTTGGTGATCATCAGCGGAATCAGCTTCTCGGGGAATTGATAAGGCCCATAGTTATTCCCCGCGCGAACAATGAGGACGTCCATCCCGAACGTGCGATGAGCAGCGCGAACGAGCAGCTCAGCCGCCGCCTTGCTGGCCGCATACGGGCTGTTGGGTCGCAGCGGACTCTCTTCGGTGAAGTAGCCCGTCGGCCCCAAGCTCCCCATCACCTCATCGGTCGAGATCTGCACGAATCGCGCGACTCGACGCACGCGCGCCGCATCGAGCAAAACCTGAACGCCGAGAACGTTCGTCCGCACAAAGGGCGCCGCCTCCTCAATGCTCCGGTCCACGTGCGTCTCCGCGGCGAAGTTCACGATCGCATCTGTCCCCTCCTCCAAGGCCGCGAGCACCGCTTGCGGATCGCAGATGTCTCCGCGCACGAACCGATAGCGGGGGGAATCCGCCACATCGCGCACGTTGTCGAGGTTCCCGGCGTAGGTCAACTTGTCGAAATTCACGATCTCGCAATCCCGATGCGTCCCGAGCATGTAGCGAATGAAGTTCGAACCGATGAATCCCGCCCCTCCGGTGACGAACAACTTCACGGACATGCCCTCCTCCGCGCGTATTGACCAACGGCGTAATTCTAGCGCATCCGGACGTGGAAGGCCCACGTCGCGCGCGTGCCCCCAGAGGACACAAAAAAAGGGATGGGAATCCCATCCCCCTTAGCGTGAGAAAGCCGCTTTCGAAAATCCTCACCGAGCGCTTCCGCAGCGGACCGACGTCAGCGCCGGAGCCAGATGCGCTCGGAGATCCTCACTTCTTGCCGCCCTTCTTCTTGGTCGCTTTCTTCTTGGCCGGCATGTTACTTCTTGCCTCCTTTCTTGGCGGTCTTCTTGGCGGCGGCCTTCTTCTTCGTGGCGAACTTCGCCATCGAAGCGCGCGCCGTCATCTTCGCGGCTTTCTTCGTGGTCTTCTTCGCCGCAGCTTTCTTCTTGGCTGCGGTCTTCTTCGCAGCGGTCTTCTTCGCTGTCGCTTTCTTCGCCATCGTCCCCTCTCCTTGCTGAGATTTTCGGCGACCACAATATCCTGTGGTCACCTTGCGCTTGTGCACAATCAAAGATCAGCCCCAACATCTTGGCCTATCTTATAACCCGTTTCCCCCGAAATGTCAACAACTTTTTTCTCCGGGCTCGCGCCTCTGGCGCCTCGGGATTCGACGGAGAGCCGCGCCTCACCGCGTCAGGCGGCGATAGATGCTTGGCAAGCGTTCGGGCAAGCTCAACACGTCGTCGATGATCGTGTATCCCACCTCGCCGTACATGTCGCGGAGTTGGACCTCGGATTCGCGATCAATGGTGATGCAGAAGGGGATGACACCGGCCATGCGAGCTTGGCGCAAAGCGATCTTGGTATCCTCGCGCGCGTATCGCGCATCGCCGTAGTCGTGATCGTAAGGTCGGCCATCGCTCAGGACGATCAAGAGCTTCGTGCGCGCTTCCTGACTCATCAGACGAGCCGTCGCGTGACGGATGGCCGCGCCCAGGCGAGTGTTATTCTGATAGGTGATGCCCCCGATGCGCGCTTCGACTTCGGGTGAGTGCCTCTCATCGAAGTCCTTGATGATGTAGAACTTCACATTGTGCCGCCCTTCGCTCGTGAATCCTTGGATGGCGTAGCGGTCGCCGACAGCCTCTAAGGCTTCGCTCATCAGCACCAGGCCTTCCTTCTCGATGTCAATGATCCGCTTGCTCGGGCGCGACGTCCCAGCTCGCGACGAACGCGGCGAGACCGTGCGCGCCGTGGAGCTGGACATATCCAGCAGAAACGAGACGGCCACGTCGCGCTGACGACGCAGGCGTCTCACGTATAAGCGCTCGGAGACGCGTCCGGAGGTCTGACGATCCAAGGCGTAATCGATCACCGCTTGCAGATCGAATTCCTCGCCATCCAGTTCTCCTCGCACTTTCTGCAACGCCTCCGGGCGCAGCAGCTGGAACTGGTATCGGATCGAGGAGATCATCGGCCCATACTGCGCGCGCACGGCTTGGACGAACTGCCGCGCGCCGCGTCGCGCCGGGCGCTCGATCACCCGACACCAAGCCATGCGAAAGTCCGCCAGCTCGTGATCCCATTCCTCGTAATAGAACGCCTGATCGCCCGGCTCCAACTCTTGGGCCTCCAACTCCTCGGCGAACGGCGACTCCTCGATCTGCTCCCACTCCACGGAGTCCGAATCGCGATGGCGGCGAATCCAGAAGTTGAATGGCTCGAGGCGATCGGCCGGACGCGGCTGACGGTCAGTGAGGACGCGCGGATGCACGGGCTGTTCTCCCATCTCGGGTTCGGCCTCATCCTTCGGCTCCTCCGCGGCAGATTGCTCCGATGTGGCTTCAGCATCGCGCAAAGCGCCTTGTGCCTTCAGGAGCTGGAGGACCAGGTGCGTCGCCCGTAAGCTATCAGCGACTGTGGCGTCCACGCGTCGGATGAACTGATCCAGGACGTTTTCCAAAAGCGTCACCAGATGCGGCAGTCGATGGCGCACCTCGTCGGCGACGCCTCCGAGAAGAGCTAGGCGGAAGAGGACCTCCACGACGAGGTCAGCAGGCGACAACTCTTCCAAAGGCGGACGCCGCTCGCGCATCCGTTGCCGCACGAAATCGAGATCCCGACGCAATCCGCGATAATGATGGCGAAGGAGGAAATCTATGCGACCGTTCTCGAACGTCGTGAAGAGGCGTTCGGCCAATTCCCGATCCGGCAAAAGCGCGAGGATCGTCGAGAAGGTCACGGGCTCGGACGCCGAACCCTCGTCGCTTGGGCAAGAGGTGCGCCGCAGCTCGTGAACCAGGGCGATCAACTCGGGCAGGTCGCGCGCATACGTGCCGAACTCCAACTGTCCCGCCGCATGAGCGGCCAAGACCTTGTAGAGTTTGAAATCGGCCTCCTCGTCCCCGAACTCAGAGATGACCGCGGGCAGAGCAATCGTCTGACCATCGGCAACGGACACTTGATCGGGCAGATGGTTCAACGGACGAATGGTCACCGAGCGTCCGGTCATCCCTTGGATGTAGAGGCGCAGCGTCTGACTCACGCGCTCGAGGGTGACGCCTCCCGCCGTTTGTTGGAGGGCGTGTTGGCTCGCGCGCGTCTCCAGAGCATAATAGGCCTGAGCGCGACGGCTGTCCTTGGGATAGAGCGTCAATCCGGATTGGGCCCATTGCACGAATTGCTCGAGAGTGGCCGAGGCCAGGGCTCGCGGACTGGAGCGGAAACATTCGATCCCTAACGCGATGCTGCGATCGCTCACCTGGCGCACGACCTCAAGGACATGTGGGATGAGCGCAGGCGCCGCCGGCCCCTGCGTTTGCGTGAGCGCCTCCAGGACGCGCGGCGTGAGCTTCAGGAAGTTGTACACGGCAGCGTTGTCTTGCCGGGCGATCTTCCACGTCAGATCCGTCCATCGCGCCAAGCCGTCGGCCCCCGCCAGCGCGAGCACGCGGATCGCGACCTGAAAATACTGCAAGGCGATGCCCCCGCCCCGTTCCAAGAACGCATGCGTGTGATCGAGCAATTTGAGCTGATCCTCCAGACGAGCGGCGACTGGCATGCGCGCGAATGTCGAAAGGAACTCCGTCGCTAAGCCTCCGGCCTTCTCCGCGAAGAAGGCCGTCAGTGCGAGCGCTCGTTCCAGGAGCCGGCGCGTGCCCCCCGTCTCATCGGAGAGGTCGCGCGCTACGGATTGACGCTCGCGTCCGTGCCGAAAGCGCGCGATCAGCTCGGGCGCGCGGCCCAAGAACTCCGCGCTTTGTGTCGCACTCCGACGAGCGATCTCCCCAGCGATGAGATAGAGGCGCGCGGCCAGGTCTTCATCCCCGATGCGCCGCAGGACTTCGGGCGCGCGCTGAAAGCATTCGAGTGCCACCGTGCTGGAGATCAATGATTGCCGATGCACCGTCAGCAACAATTCGCGCCGCACGCGAAGGGGAAGGGCTTCGAGGACCGAGGGACTCGCTTGGAAAAAGGCGATCGCGCTCTCCGGACTCACGCTCGCCAATCGTCGGCCGACTTCTCCCCAAATCTTCAGCTCCTCCGGTTCCAGTTGCATTCCCACCTCAGGGGCGGCGCGCACGAATTCCGCCGCTGCCCGAACGCTCGCCGTCGTCAAACTCAAGCCCATCTCCACTAAGAGAAAGGCCCGATCGGCCGGCAGTCGCAGCAGTCGCCCGACGAGATGCTCGGCTTTCTCTGGCGCCACCCCCTTCAATTGCCGCTCCAATGTCCTTCGCATCGAATCGTCCATACGTTCAGATGATCGTCGTCACAATCTCGCGGAGGCTCCGTTGGATCTCGGGATCGTCCGTGATCGTCTGGATGATCGCGGCCTCGCACGCCTCATAGGGGGGGATGCCGCTTCGGATGAGCTGCGCGGCATAGACGAGCAAGCGCGTGGAGACCCCTTCCTCCAGGCCATGTCCCTTCAGATTGCGCGCCTTCTGGCCGATGCGCACCAGATCGCGCGCCGTCTCCTCGTCCACGCCACCTTCGTGCATGACGATGCGCACCTCATTCTCAAAGGAGGGGTAGTTGAATTCGAGGCTCACGAAGCGTTGCCGCGTGGATTGCTTCAGATCTTTGAGCACGCTCTGATAGCCCGGATTGTAGGAGATGACGAGCATGAACTCATCGGGGGCTTCCAGCAGCGTCCCTAACTTCTCAATGGGAAGAATGCGCCGATCGTCCGTCAGTGGATGGATGAGCACAATCGTATCCTTGCGCGCTTCGACGACCTCATCCAGATAACAGATCGCGCCGATCTTCACGGCCGTCGTCAACGGCCCATCGTGCCAAACCGTCTCCTCCCCCTCGAGCAAGAACCGCCCGACCAGATCCGTCGCCGACAAATCCTCGTGACACGCGACGGTGATGAGCGGTCGTCCGAGTCGCCACGCCATGTACTGAACGAATCGGGTCTTGCCGCATCCGGTGGGTCCCTTCAACATCACGGGGAGCTTCTGAACATATGCCGCCGTGAACAACTCCACCTCATTGTTCGTCGGCAGGTAGAACGGTTCGCGCTTGATCCGATACTTCTCCGCCACTTCCATCATAGCCTCTGCTATAATAGCATCTTTGAAGGAGGCGCGCTACCACATGGACGGAGCAAGGACCATGCGGATTGCCGTCGCCATGAGCGGAGGTGTGGACAGCTCGACGGCCGCGGCTCTGTTGAAGGGCGAAGGGCACGAGATCGTTGGTTTCTCGTTGCAGCTTTGGAACCAGCGTCGCTTCACGGGGCCGAACGGGGAACCTCTGCCCTCGCGTTGCTGCTCACTCGACGACATCTACGATGCGCGACGTGTCGCCGCGCAATTGGGCATTCCCTTCTATGTCCTCAACCTCGAGGAGGAGTTCGAGCGAGAGATCGTCCTCCCCTTCGTGCGCGAGTATCTGCGCGGGCGCACGCCCAATCCCTGCGTCCCCTGCAACTCGCGGATCAAGTTCGCCACCTTCCTCCGCTTCGCCGAGCAGTTGGGGTTCGAGCGCGTGGCCACTGGCCACTATGCGCGCGTCCAGTGGGATGAGGAGCGCGGCCGCTTCCTGCTGCGGCGCGGCGTGGATCGTCGGAAGGATCAGTCCTATTTCCTCTTCGAGCTGACGCAGGAGCAACTGGCGCGCGTGGTCTTCCCCCTTGGCCATTTGACGAAGTCGGACGTCCGACGTCTCGCACGCGAGCTTGGCCTCCCCGTGGCGGAGAAGGCTGAGAGTCAGGACCTCAGCTTCGTCCCCGATGGGGACTATGTTCGCTTCGTCGAGCAGTACGTCGAGACGGGCCTCGTCATAGATGGCCACGATCCTCTGGCTGAGGAGCGTCGGACGTTGCCGCGACCGCGGCGCGGAGAGATCGTCACCACTGACGGCCGCGTCGTCGGCTATCACGACGGGATTCATCGCTACACGATCGGACAGCGACGAGGGCTCGGCCTCGCTTTGGGACGTCCCGTCTACGTCGTGGACCTCGACGTCGCTCGTAATCGCATCATCGTCGGCGAGGAGCGCGACCTCTATCGAGAGCAGCTCCGCGTCGTGAACCCGAACTGGATCGCCATCGCTGAGCTGCGCGAGCCCATGCGCGTCACAGCGAGGATCCGCTATCGGCACGAGGAGGCATGGGCGACGATCGAGCCGAACGACGATGGCTCCGTGCTCGTCCGTTTCGACGAGCCGCAGCGCGCCATCACTCCGGGTCAGGCGGCCGTCTTCTACCAGGACGATCTCGTCATCGGCGGCGGCTGGATCCTTTAATTCTCATCAACACGGAGGCGCTGACCGAGACCGACGTTCCCTTGCGACGTCCCTGACGCCGGAGAAGCCATCGCGCCAACTTCACCGAGAAGGCCCCCCGCAAGCGTCCTCAGCGCGGACGCGCACCGAGCTGCGCGCAGATGGCGCGGCCGAATTCGGCAGCCGCTTGTGGTCCACTGGCCGTGATGATCCGCCCATCGGTGACGACATCCACGCCCTGATAGTGAGCCCCTCCACGCTGCAGCTCGTGCATGGAGTCCTCCGTCACGTATACGGTCGCGCGACGTCCGCGCAAGAGACCGGCGCGCGCGAGAACGGCTGGCGAGAGACAAATGGCGCCGATGATCTTCCCCTTCTCATCGGCCTCGTGCAGCAACCGATGCAGTGCCTCATTGGACCACAAGTATGTCGGCGATCCCATCCCTCCGACGACGACGATCGCATCGTAATCGTCCGCCCGCGCATCGGCAATGAGCAAGTCGGGCGAAGCGCTCCCGCCGAGCATTCCGCGGGCCGGACCGAGCCGCGTCGAGGCGATCTTCACCTCCGCCCCTTCGGCCTCGAAGATCTCTTTCGGCGTGAAGAGTTCCTCATCTCGGAACTCCTCCGGCGCGATGACCATGAGGATCCGCTTCCCCTTCAAGCCCTTCTCCTCCATAGCTCCCTCCCGGGATGGAGGGAGGAGATCCCCCCTCCGAAGCGCTCAGAATTTCGGCTTCGCGAGCCAATATCCCCACATCTTCGGATGCCGGGTTGAACAGAAGCTCGCCCGATCGTCCGATTGACGAGAGACCCCTCGCTCCCCAAGCTCGACGTGCGGCATGATGACACGATACCTCTCACGCATAGCCATTCGTCGTCTTCTGCAAGCCCCATGCCGCTTCGCTGCTTCTCGCTTTTAGTCCCTACGCCTGCAGAGAGTTATCCTCGCGCGGGCGACGAGCACGCCGAAGAAGAACGCATGAGATTTTCCCCAGGAGTGGGGGATTTCCCCCTCCACGAGATGCTCGCCGAAGGGTCGAAAACTCGCACTGAGCGAACGGAGCGCTTCAATTCGAGGACTTAGAGACTCTGATGAAGGCCACGGGTTCGCCCTACGAGATTGGCGGCGTGACGACAATGTAGAGCGCGATACCGGCCAGTGGCGCGCGCACCTCAGCGATCGTCCGACCGAAGAAGTCGGTGATCGTAAGTGTTCCAGCCACCACGTACGGCTCGCGCTCCACCTTCGGATACGGGATTCCAGTCGCCGGACTTGTCGCTACTTGCGTCGGAAGTCCCGATCCACGCACCAAGATGAAAAAATGCAAAGGGGCTAACGATGAGGACGCTTCCTGTCACGCATCGCCGCGTGCGAGATATGCCGGGTCTCTTTTATAAAGACTGGAACGCGCGTTCTCGTTCACGCCTCAATCAGGCGCGTCCAGGCGCGAAAGACCGCGTGCCCGATTCGCTCCAGCTCGGGCAGATGCTGTGCGGCTTGTCGGACGATCTCCTCACCGGAGAGGCTCGCCTCGCGCAATTCCTCGGCGAAGGTTCGAACCATCTCAGCGATGATCGGCTCGGTCACCTCCAGATGGAAGAGCAATCCGTAGGCGTTCGTCCCATAGCGGAAGGCCTGACATTCGGTCAACTCCGAGCGCGCTAGCGAGACAGCTCCCGACGGACAATCGAAGACGTCGCCATGCCAATGATAGGCGATGAACGAAGGCGGCGCGCTGGCAAAAAGCTCATCCGTGCGCGCTGCTTCCGTGAGCGTGATAGGGAACCATCCGATCTCCTTCTGCAGCCCTTTCCGAACCCGAGCGCCGAGCGCGGCCGCCAGCAATTGGCTCCCCAAGCACACGCCGAGAATAGGCTTACCCGCCGCGAGCGCGTGCTCGATCAAGCGGATCTCCTCGGTGAGGAACGGATACCGATCCTGCTCGTAGACGCCCATCGGCCCACCCATGAGGATGAGACCGACGGCCTCGCCCATGTGCTTGGGGATTGGATCTCCGGCGAACGCGCGGATGTACACGGCTCGCACATGCGCGCGTTCCAGTGCGGCCGCGATCGTGCCGAGCGTCTCACAGGCGGCGTGTTGCAATACGAAAACGGTTCGCACTAGCCTCCCTCCACGTTGAGGATTCGCGCGATTCTCCCCAGAGGTCACAGCCACGTCCACCGTGTGCGTCAAGTCCGCGAGCGCGGCTCGGAGGGCTCTGCGATGGACTCCTGCGCGAGCAATTGGCGCGCGACAGCGAGCGCCTCCTCCAAGGTCGTGACCTTTCCGTCCAGTTGCATCTCGTATATCGTCCGCAAGAGGCGCCCCATTTCGGGACCGGACTTCATCCCCAATTGGAGCAGATGGCGCCCCATGAGCAAGGGACGAGGCGGCGCGTGCTCAACTCCCAATGCGCGCGCTCGCGCGATGAACCATTCTTCGGCTTCGGCGTTGGACGCCGGCCCGCGCGCCAACGCATCGGCTTTCGCCACAAGATACAACAACTCCAGATCGCATCGCGCCGCCAAGCGACGAAAGGCGCCATCGCTCACGCGCTCGCGGTCTCTGTAAAACTGCGCAGGCTTCAGATGATCGGCCACGAGCGCCAAAACGTTCCCGCGAACGTCGTAACCGTTGATCGTATGGACATTCAACCGATCGAGCACGCGACGGCTCGGTTCCAAGCCCGCTTCTTCGTGCCCGATGGAGCGAATACGTCCCTTCTCCTCCCTCGTCGTGAGCGGCTTTCCGATGTCATGCAACAGCACGGCCAACATCACCGTCAGCCATTTCGCCTTCGGCAACTGATGCTCCCGAACGAGCGTCGCCGCCTGATCCACGGCCAGGAGCGTGTGCGTCCACACGTCCCCTTCCGGATGCCAAATCGGATCCTGCGGACATCCGACGAGCCACTTCAAGTCGGGGAAGAGCTTTTCGATGATGAGCAGATCGAGCGCGACTTGAAGACCAATGGAAGGTCGCCGCGCCAGGAGCAAAAGCTTCTCGACTTCCCCCCAAATTCGTTCGCTCGGCAGGTCCGAAAGGTCAATCGAGCGGCAGAGCGCCTGCGTCTGCGGCTCGATCGTGCACTCGAACCGCGCCGCTAGTTGCATGGCGCGGAGGACGCGCAGACTGTCCTCCGGAAACGTCCGCGCATCCACCATGCGTAAGATCCGCTGCTCGAGGTCCATGCGCCCCCCGAAAGGATCAAGCAGCTCCTCGGCCAGCGGATCGTAGAGCATGGCATTGATCGTGAAATCGCGCCGACGCGTGGCTTCCTCGAGACTCAGAAAGGGATCGCCCGTGACGAGGAAGCCGCGATGTCCGCGTCCACTCTTGACCTCCCGACGAGGGAGGCTCACATCCACATCCCACCCATTGAGTCGCAGCTTGTAGACAGTGAAGCTCTCGCCGACCGTGTTCACTTCCCCGAAGCGTTCGAGCTGCTGCTTCAACGCCTCGGCGGAAAGCCCGTACACCTCCAGGTCGAAATCCTTCCACGGCAGACCGAGCAGCCGATCGCGCACGCCGCCACCGACCAGAAGCGCACGCCCTCCCGCCTCTCGAATCGCCCGACAAAGGGCGAGAATCTTCTCCGGGACATCGAATGTCGCCATCGCCTCCCTCATCCCCGAAGAGTCCACCACATCGAGAGCCTTTATCCCACAAGCGACGATCGGAACTGTTCGGCGAAATACTCCCCCAGACGAGCGATGGGAAGCCGCACCTGTTCCATCGTATCGCGATCGCGAATGGTCACCTGCTCGTCCGAGAGCGATTGAACGTCCACGGTCACGCAATAGGGCGTGCCGATCTCATCCTGACGGCGATAGAGCCGTCCGATCGAAGCCGTGTCATCGTAGACGACGCGTCCAGGAACGACTCGGCGTAAATCGGCAGCAATTCGACGGGCTAGCTCCACCAACTCGCTCCGGTTCCTGAGCAGAGGAAAGACAGCCACCTTGATCGGCGCTAAATCCCGATGCAGTCGGAGCACGACGCGCTTCTCCCCGCGCACGGTTTCCTCGTGATACGCATCGCACAAGAGCGCCAGGAAGATACGATCCACGCCCGCCGAAGGCTCGATCACATACGGCGTGATGTGCTCTGACGTCGCCTGATCGAAATAGGTGAGATCGTCCGTCGCATGCTCGTTCCGCGGATCAGACTTCGAGTGCGCCCGCAGATCGTAATCCGTCCGATTGGCGATTCCTTCGATCTCCCCCCAGCCCATAGGGAATCGGTACTCGATGTCCACGGTGCGCTTGCTGTAGTGGGCCAGCTCCTCCGGCGACTGCTCCCGCCGCCGGAGATTCTCCGCGCGAAAGCCCAAGCGGAGATACCAGCGGAAGCGTTCCTCGACCCAGTGCTCGAACCACGCTTCGTCCTCGCCCGGGCGCACGAAGTACTCGATCTCCATCTGCTCGAACTCTCGCACGCGGAAGAGGAACTGTCCGGGCGTGATCTCATTACGAAAGGCTTTTCCGATCTGGGCGATGCCAAACGGCAGTTTCCGCCGCGCGCTCCCGAGCACGTTCAGAAAATTCACGAAGATGCCTTGCGCCGTCTCCGGCCTCAAATAGACGAGCGCCGATTCTTCTTCAACGGGTCCCATGAAGGTCTTGAACATGAGGTTGAACCGACGCGGCGGGGTGAACGACGCAACCGCTCCGCAACGAGGACAGCGCAGTGCCTTCTTCTCATTCAGAAGGACGAAAAGCTCATTCCACGCCGCGCGCACCACGTCGGTCGTCCACGGCCGATACGTCACGATCGCTTGCCGAAGAAGTTGGGCCTCAGACTCATAGGTCCGCCCGAAGCTCGCCTCGAGCGCTCGAATCGCCTCCAGCCGCTCACGGAAGAGCGGCCCGACCCGTTCCAGCACTTCCGCCCACGCTTTCACCGGACCGGAATCTATCTCTGGCAAAGGCCGCCGAAGCGATTCCGGGATCCGACGCTGAAGTTGCTCCCGAATCTCAGGGTTTTGCGTCACTTCGGTGACGAACGCCCATCGGCTCGGATAGACGCGCCCACGTTCTCGCTCTTGCCGCTCGAGCTCATCAAGGAAGGCTGCACTCTCCTCAACAAATCGCGACAAGTCCTCCCAAGGAACATCAGCCATCACTTGCTCCGCCGCCCATTTGAGGGATTCCTCCAAGACGTCATCGGCTCGGAATCGGCGCTTGCACTCGCGGCAATCCACCAGCGGATCGGAGAACGTCTCCTCATGCCCCGAATATTTCCACACCAGCCGGTTCATCAGGATGGCAGCGTCCAGCCCCTCGATGTCGTCCCGCTCATAGACGACGGCCCGCCACCATGCGCGCTTGATATTGTTCTTCAACTCGACGCCAAGCGGCCCGTAATCCCAGATGCTTTCGATTCCCCCGTAGATCTCCGAGGACGGGAAGACGAATCCCCGACGCTTGCACAGACTGCGAATCGTTTCCAAGCTCACGCTCATCATCCCTTCTCCATCCGCAGCGATGTCAGCAAGACACGTTATGATACCAGACGATCCGATGGGAAGGGTATAGGGCGACGCCCGGTCCGCCGCGTCGAATTCGATGAGAGATCTGTCGCATCGGTTCTCATTTGACATCGCGGGCTTTTGGTGATACGGTGTGCAAGCCGAGTGGCGAACGTCGGACGACGGGCGATCGCGAGCGATGCGAAGACGCGGAACGGACGGGCGAGGCGATGAAGACCTATCTGGCGCTGTTCATCCTAGCTCTCGCACTCTCTGCCGTACTGACGCCTCTCGTACGACATTTGGCGATTCGATGGGGAATCCTCGATCGGCCGGATCGGCCGCAGAAGATTCACGAACATCCGACACCCCGGCCAGGCGGACTCGCCATCTACGCGGCCTTTCTTCTGGCGCTTGCCGGGCTGCTCTTTGTGGAGAATCGAGTCGCGCTCCATTTCCGGGCGCAGCTCTCGGAGGTTGCGAAGGTCCTCGTGCCGAGCACGCTCATTCTCCTGCTCGGCCTCTACGACGACCTGCGCGGCACCAACGCCCGCATCAAATTCTCCGTGCAAATCGCGGCGGCCCTACTGGCTTATGCCCTCGGCGTTCAGATCACCCGAATTTGGAATCCATTCGGAGGGACGATCGAACTGGGCCTCTTGTCGCTCCCATTGACCCTGCTGTGGCTCGTCGGCATCACGAATGCCTTCAACCTCATCGATGGACTCGATGGCCTCTCGGCAGGGGCAGCGCTCTTCGCTACGGTGACGCTCCTTGTGGCCGCACTCTTTTACGATCAGCCGCTGATGGTCACCCTCACAGTCGCGCTCGCCGGGGCGATCGCCGGGTTCCTCCGATATAACTTCGCGCCAGCGACGATCTTCCTGGGCGATTCGGGAAGCCTTTTCTTGGGCTTTCTGCTCGGGGCACTCGCCGTGGAAGGATCACAAAAGAGTGCCACGGCTGTCGCCGTCGCGATTCCATTGGTCTCCTTTGGTCTTCCGATCCTGGACACCCTCTGGGCACTCGCTCGTCGAGCCCTCAGCCGACGACCGCTCTTTCAGGGTGATTTGGAGCATATTCATCACATGCTGTTGCGACGGGGACTGACGCGGCGACAGGTCGTGCTCGTGCTCTACGCCGCCTGTGCGGGCTGTGGGTTGTTCAGCCTCCTGTTTGTGAACCCACAAGGGAAGCCACTGGGCATCCTCCTCTTCGTCCTCGGCGCTTCGGTCTTCTTCGTCATTCAATCGCTCGGGTATCCCGAATTCCAAGAACTGCTCTCCTCGCTGAGGAGGGCTCTTCGACATCATCGTGTCCTGACCAAGAATATTCAATGGCGGCGCGCGATCATGGAGCTTCAACACGTGGAGTCGCCACACCAGTTGCGCGCCGTGCTCGCCCATTTGTTGGAGATCGGCGATTTCGACTCGGCTGAGGTCCGATGGAGGGAGCACTGGGGGCTCGTGCTCTCTCGACGGGCATTGCTGGAAGGGTGCGCGCCGATCTGGAGCGTCCATCTTCCTCTGGCCGATGCGCGGGGGGAGCTTCAGGGCGAACTTCGGCTTCGCGGCACGTTGGGAACGAGCGATCCGCTTACGGGAGCTTACTTTCTCGTGCCCCTGCAGCAAGAGCTCGCCCGCGCGCTCGAACGCCTGAGCGTGGAGTCTATCCTTGCCACGCGCTCCTTTTCTCCGGCCAGGCGAGGAGTTTGAGCGGCGGCCCAGGGCGCGAAGATTTCCGTTGCATTGGCGCGCGATTGTCTTTATCATTAAGGGTCCGCGCCGGAACAGGTTTTTAAAAACGAAAGACCGAAACTAAGGAGGGAACGATGAGCCCAAGGATCAGGAGAACCTCCCCATCCTTCGCGTTCAGGTGGTGGCGAGCGCTTGTGTGCATGTGGGCAGGGCTTTTGCTCCTCCCGTTTGGGCCCTTCCCAATCCAATCATCAGCCGTTGTCCCAGCGAAAGAGCCCTCTGCGACTCCGGAGGTCGTGTGGCGTAACGCGGACGCGCCCGTGCCGAACCCTGCCGGATCACAAAGCGCTTCGGGGCAAGTCACGCGAGTGACCACTTCGACAGATCAGTCCTTGCAAGAGCAATTCATTCGGCTCAAGTCGGAGCTGGTCTTGCTCTCCATCAGCGTGACCGATCAACTAGGGCGCTTCGTTACGGGGCTGAAATCGGATCATTTCACCGTTTACGAGGACGATGTCCCGCAACAGGTC
>JANWYV010000017.1 GCA_025055075.1 Blastocatellia bacterium | reverse complement strand
AGCTGTGAGGCTTCGGCTCGAAGTCGCGGTGCGGAGCGTCCTGTCCCTCTGCCCAGTCGCCGCATCGTATTAAGCCAGCCGCCGAGCGCCTGTCGTTGTGGCACCCCGGTTTTCTCGATGCGATACGCCCTGGTGCGATCTTTGACGAGCTGCTGCGTGATGGCGTAAAGCTGCTCCATCTGCTGTTCGAGTCGGCGCTGAATCCCCTGAATGGATGTTTTCGCCTGGCGAACGATTTCTTGCTCGAGCTGTCGCCAGAGCCAAGCGGCTTCGGGATCGCCGGGAAGGTCCTCACGACCGTGTATCCCGCGTCGCGCGCGAATGGCTTCGGCCCACGTTAGAGCAAAACGCGACAACTGTTGGAGCAACTCCTCGCGGCGTCGAAGGTGAACGTACTTGGCATGCAGCTCGCAGAGTCGCGTGTAAGCCCGACGATATGACTCCTCATCGCACCAATGGAGCGCGTCTTTGATCTCGGCCGCGATTGTGTCGGAGGCGACGTCGCCAAGGCGGTCTTCGGCTTCCCGAATGCGTCGTTCGGCGTCGCGCTGCTGAGCGACGAGCACCGCAGCGCTCAAAGCGTCCGGTAGGCTATTCGCCAAAAACTCACCCAGCCGTCGTCCGCGCTGCGCGCTGTCAGCTCCGATCTTCGACTTGCCGAAGGCGCGATCCCAATCGAAGCCGAGACTGCTGAGTCTCTCTTGCAGGGGGCGAAGTTCCTGCGCGTTGAGGGACAACCATCGGCGGATCCGTTCGCACTGTTGCTGAATCGTCCGCTCGGGTTCAGGACCGAGCGCGTCGGCAGAAGGACCGCCGCGTTGCGTGACGAGATACGCCCAAGCGCGGCGAAGCCTATCGCGCCCTTCGCGAATGCGCGCTTCCGCGGCCAATGCCCGAAAGTGCTCGACCGTCTTAGGCTGCCCTTGCGCCACACTGGCTGAGCGGATGAACCGCCGACGGCGGCCATGAATTAGCGGAAGGACATCCCATCCGGATAATCGCCCTCCGCGTCGCTCGGCAATAGACGCCAATTCCTCGGCCACGTCCTTGTGCTCTTCCAAAGAGCCCGCGGAGGGCAGCGAGGGCCGATGCTCGATCAAGAGCCGAGCATTGGCATCCACGAGCTTGCGGACGGCATCAGCCTATTGGAACAGATGTTCCTCGAAGAGGGACGATTCGGCGGATTCCATCAAGGCCAGCTCCCATGACTCGGCGTTCAGAAGAAGATCGCCCAGCTCGCGCGCCGTCTGCGCGACGCTCTGGAGTTCGGGGATCGCTTCGACGCGAGGCTCGCGCTGCCACCAGTCCGGGTGATGGTCGTCGGGCTCCGTTCGCAAGAGATTGACTAACTCATCAAATTCGCTCGGCTCGAAAAGCGTTTTCGGATCGGGAGGGGAGCAGCGCAGCTCGCGTTCTTCGTTCTCCGGCAGGTCCCGGTTGAGCCGATAGAGTTCGGCGAGTTCGCCGACGGTGAGCGGCAACGGCGTTCCAGGCTCAAGCGGTCCGGGAATCCAATCGTCTCGACCTATGCCTTCGACGACGCGACGAGCAGCCTCCGATGGTGTGTATTCCCGTCCGGCGATCACAATGGAGCGATATTCGCTGCCGATAGCCTCAACAAGCTCGGTTCGGGAGCGAGCGATCTCAAGGAGGAGTTGCTGGCGTTGCTCTTCCAGACGATTCGCTTGTTGATGGAGATGCGCCGCGTCGTCACTCAATCGGGTCGTGATCGCAGCGACAGCCTCTTCCAATTGGCGGCGGCTCTCCAGATCGTCGTCCAGCACGGAAACGGCGAGCGAGCGCAGAGGCTCCGGGATATGCTCGCGCACGACGCGCAGCGCCTTCGAGGTGTAAGCGGTCACGAGCACCGATTTGCCCTGGGCGAGCAGATGCCCGATGAGATTGGCGATCGTATGCGTTTTGCCCGTTCCCGGCGGACCTTGCACGAGAACGCCGTCGAAGCGATTGAGTCGCACGGCAATTTGCAATTGCTCGTCGTTCCAGGGCTTGGTGAAAAGGACCTCGCGCAAAAGCTTGAGGTCGTCACTGGAAAGGGAAGATGCGGAAGAAGCGGTCGCTGCCTTCGCCAGTTGAGCGCCCACGATCGAGCGGAGAGTCGCCGGAGGATTATCGCGCCGTCCTAGATCATCGAGCGCGCGTTCCGCGCCCAGAGCATAACCTTGCGTGCGCGGTCGAAGCAGCAAGAAGGGCGAGCGCCAGATGCGCGGCGGATGAGGTCCGGAGATCTCCCGAGGCTCTATGGGCTTTTCGACGAACTCGCCGTCGGCGGCGAGGGATCGGGCGAAGCCTTTGAGAAATGCCGTCGTATTCGGTCCCTCAAGCGGGTGAATGAAACGTTTGCCTTGAGTGACGTCATCGCGCATGGAAGAAAGCACATTCGGGTTCGTCAAGGGCGCATTGCGCAGGATGGTCGTGTAGAGTTCGGGATTGCGATCGGTCTCTCGAACAATGAACTCGGGGACATCCCGCTTGAACTCCAGTTGCACGGGCATCACGATAACGGGAAAGTGGATTGAACCCTGCAGCCACCGCCAGAAAAGGATGCCGTCGGCCAACACCAGCTCGTAGCGCTCCCCTTCGCGTTCCAGCTCACCGCGAAGTTCGTAGAGACGCTCGTAGACTTTCATGGCCTCGCGAGCCGGTTGCTCCTGCTGCGCCCAAGCCCTCCATTTCTTCTTCAGCCATTCTTGCCAGGCGCGAACTCGGGCGGGATCGTCCTCAAAGCGTTCCGTGCGCGGCGTTCCGCGTGCATCGAGGACGCTCCGCTCAGTGTGCACAGTCGGCTCCTTGAAAGGATCATCGTACTTGCCGTCTAGCCAATCCCGAAGTGATGACGGAGGCGCGGGCGGGCGAGAAAGCTGCGGTCGGCGGACGCGGATGAGAATCGCCGGATCATCGCTCTCGCCGCTTCCCCGCTCATCGTCGGCGTTGATGCGAAACACGGAGATGCTGGGATGCTCGGGCAGCTCATTGAGCCAAAGCTTCCATCGGACCCTATCGAGGTCCTGCAAGTGGGGGAAGCGAATCTCCGCGTATTCTCTGAGGAAGCAGAAAAGCCGGATCGCCCTTTCTTTCGCTGCCGACATCTCAGCCATCTCAACGCCCTCCTTTCTCTTTGAGCGAAAGGTCGCTCAAAGAACGATCATTGTGATCCGCTCCTTTGGTTCGCAGAAGGGGGGACAATCCTGCGGCAAGGCTTCTCTGCTGAACGCCCCCGTGGGTGAGCTTTTCTTTTCGCGCTCGATCGAACGGCCTCGCTCCGGGCTCTTCGCTCCAGCAGTCGTGAGGCGGTGCGTCAGCATTCACCGCAGCAGCCCGAGGGATTAACGGCCAAGAGGCGCTAGTTGAGCCGACGAGCATAACCGGCCTCCCGGAAGCTCGAACTGTTCACGTCCACGAAGAAGAAGGCATCTCCACCCTTGACGACGATGACGGTGTGCGTCTGCACGGTCGGATAGAGATAGAACAAGAGACCCACGCCGCTAGCATCCACGCTGTATGTTCCACCGAATCGGATGGTCTGCGTTCCCGTGAGGAATGTTCGCGATTGCTGAAATCCCGTGAAGTTCCCCCGTCCATCGAAAGTGAAGCCGCCGATGGCGCTCTGGACGTTCGTGCGGCCGAAATCGTAATAAGCTCCCGTCGAGGAGAAGATGTAGTCGCCGCGAAGGAGATAATCGCCCGCGCCGGTGATCGTTTCTGCGGAGGGATGAGGCGGCTGTTGGTCAGCTAACGCTCGCCACAGCGCGAATAGGTTCTCCGACAGGCCATCTCGTTCGGCGTCATTCCCCGTCGCGGCTTGCTGGTGCGGGGACCCACTCGTCGCTGATTGAGAAGGTCCAGGACGACCGCCGAACGCTATGACGATCAGCGTCGCGAAGCAGAAGCTGAAAAGGGCAAATCTCCTCATACGCCTCCTTTCTGAGTCGGGATTGGGAGCCCGTGAGCCGTCGCCGCGAGGAGAGGGGCTTCGGCTCACGGGGAATTCAGGGTGCTAGCGCACCCGTGGTGTTACTCCGTCACGCCCAGGGGCTCGCGAGCGCATACCGTATCCATCGCGTGAGTTGCCGCTCCCCACAGCTATGAAGGATCCATTCGCCCTCGCAAGCGTTCCCAGCGACCCATGACTCATAAGGTCGCCACTTCCCATCAAACCCCTGCCAGAGATAGATCGTCTCGCCGCACTCGAAGCATCGCTTGAGATAGCCCCTGGAGCCACGGTAGTGAGCGACATACGTCCCTAGCTTGATGTCTCTTTCTCGCATAGTCCGTGATGCTAGCAGCCGATGGGACGCACCCGGCGCCGACGTTGAACGCACAGGATGCGTCCCACGATGGGTCCTCCTCGACTATCGTCGGCGGATGAAGAAATCATAGAAGGTCAGCGAACCCACCCGGTACGAGGATCCCTTGAGCGAGCTTCCGTCATCGCTCGTGAAATCGTAGAAGGTGAGCGAGCCGAGCCGCTGCTTCGTCCCCCTGATCGAGCGACCCTCGCTCGTGAAGAAGTCATAGAAGGTCAACGGGTCGCTCCGATACGAGGAGCCCCAGATCGAACGACCGTTGCTCTCCAAGAGGCTGTAGAGCGTGAGCGAGCCGATGCGGGACAAGGATCCGGAGAGATAGCTCCCATCGCTCCCATAGATCGTGATGTAGGTCGAAGATCCCGTCTGATAGGAAGTCCCCCAATAGCTCCGGCTATTCTGGGCCAGAGCCACGCTCGTTCCCATGATCAAGCTCACGGCCAACGTCGCGGATGTCAATCGTCGTGTCCTCATGGTTCCTCCTCCTTGGCATTTTTGTTCTTTCCGCTTCCGTCCAGCATAAGACAGGAAATCGGAGGGAAGGTTTAGTCGGCGACCGTCTCGGGCTTCATCCGGCCGAACGTACCGTGCTCCGGAAGGCATCCGGTTTACACCCTTCCGCTTCCGGTCGTATAATCCCGGTCGTGGGCGAGCGGGAACGACCGGGAGAGGCCATCATCCGCGAGTTGCAGCAGGGAAGAGATCGGGAAGAGAACTTCCGCGTTCTATTCGAGCGGTATTACCACGTGGTCTACCGCTTCTTCCGGAGGAAAGGATTTTCGTCGGAAGATGCTCGCGACCTCACCCAGGAGACGTTTTTTTCTGTCTATAGGGGATTGGACGAGCTTCGCGAACCGGCTCAGTTTGAGCCCTGGTTATATAGGATTGCGAAGAATTTGGCCATTAATGAGATGGAACGGCGGCAGGCGAAAAAGCGAGCGGCGGCTGAAGTGCCGCTGCAAGAGGTGCCGGAGTTAGAGCGCGCGGCCTCGCCCACGATGGCGGCCGTGGGCGATCCGATCGCCGTGGTGCTGGAGCAGGAGAAACTGGAGAAACTGCGCGAGGTCATGCACCAATTGCCGCCGCAGATGAAACGCTGCGTGTACCTGCGCGTGGTGAAGGAGCAGTCCGTTCAGGAAATCGCGACGATCATGGGGATTTC